>NZ_JBTTIO010000019.1:0-29618 GCF_058323355.1 Thiogranum sp. | reverse complement strand
TGCATGGGGCAGGTATATTCAATACGGATTTGTAGTACGGGCGCATCGAAGTCTGATACCTCAGTGTGGAAGGCACCGTCGGCAAAGGCGGAGCGAAGTTGCTGTACGCCACTGACCAGTTCCTGTTGAGAAAGCCCGGTGCTGATGTCAGGAGGTGGCAAGGGTGACAGTGTTTCTGTCCCGATGGCAAGCAATGCCCGGGGACGCACCATCTGGGCATAGATAACGGCTGCGGCTTCGCATAACGCGGGCGGGATGTCACCGACCACCAGCAGTACACTGGCGTGACGGGGGCTGGCTACCAGGTGGAGTCCGGCCGCTTCAATATCGAGGCCGTGTGCGCGTGCAATGTCCGGACCGGGCACAATAAATACGCCGAGATCGCGGGCCATCGCGGCGGCGACCAGCCGTCGGAATCCGGACAGTGCTCCCTGTCGAGCACCGCTGATCATTTATTGTCTCCGCAGTGCACCCTGACTCCAGCCGTAGAGCAGCCCCAGGAACAGAATTGCCAGGAAGACCCCCATATCGAGCAGGGCAACCAGCCCTACCTGCTTGTACACGACTGCCCAGGGGTACATGTAGGCCATTTCCATATCAAAGGCCAGAAACAGTAGTGCATAGCCATAGTAGCGTGCGTGGTAACGTACCCACACCGGGTCCCGTGACAATTGACCACTGGTTGCAGGGACATCCTTGCCGGGTTCCTTGCGTGCCTTGCCAATCGAGCGGGCAAGTGCATACAGGCTGAGGATAAATCCGGCTGTGCCAACGGTGAGGCCCAGCAGCAGTGCGTATTGTTCCAGTTCGCTCATTCCTGTCTATCCTCTTGTATTTGTTTACAGATAACGCAAATAAAACAGGTATAGCCGTTCAAACATGTTCTTGACGGTGATGAGTTTCCGCGAGTGACGTGGAAAAATATTCCAGAACGGTGGCTTGTTGTCACTTGCGGCATGCAGCCACATCGCATCATTTTCCATATTCAGAATACAGGACAGTTCAAAACGATAAGTGTGCGAGGGCTCCTGGCCGTTTAACACGTTGTGCATATTTTTCGCAGCAGCTTCCGAGCGCAACTGTGCCATGTGCGCCTGGTGGGGTACCCAGGGCGGCGGATTCTCATGGTTGCTGCAATCACCGGCGGCGAACACCTTGTCCAGACCTTTTACACGGCCAAACTTGTCGACCTCGATATGCCCGCCAGCGGAAACCGGCAGGCAGGACTGTCGTACCCACTCGGGTGCTGTAATACCTGGCGTGAACAGGACAAGGTCTGCTTTACGGAAAGTGCCATCCGTATCTCTCATGCCACCCTCGACGAATTCTGCCGGTTCATAGCCATAGTCGAGAATAATGTCGCGTTCCAGCAGCCTGTCGGTTATCGCACCGGTTTCACCGGGTTCTATGTTGGGGGAAAAAAGATGGATTTCAAATTTGTCCCGTATCCCTTTTTCTTTCAGGGCATAGTCGAGCAGGCAGGCACATTCGTACATTTGTCCACCGCGGCCGGCGACAAAGCCATCGCGCTTGTTGAGCTTGAAGCCTACATAGATGACACCTTCCTGCAAGGCCTCCAGCTTCTGCAGGAAGGCATTCATCTCGTCCGGCCCGCTGCAGGGTGAAAAGGTATGTTCACGTGTGCCGGGGATATCATCAAGCAGGAAAGCGGGGCCAGTGCCGATGAACAGCGCGTCATTGGTGTAACGCCCACGTGTCGTCAGTACAGTTCGTCCGCCATCCTGAATATCAACCACCCGGTCGTCTATAAAGTGTATATTCCGACGCCATAGCCAGGGGCGGATGTCGAGCGTAATGCCGTCTTTTGTCTTCTTTCCGGTTATGAATTCGGGAATGGCGGGGAAATAGATAAATTTTCCATTACCAATAACGGTAATGTCGTAACGTGAATAGATTCGCCGCAGAAAGAACGTAAAAACAGGAAAGACCGGCAACGACAGCAGGTAGCCGATAAAAAACAGGGAAGCAAAACCGTTACCGACGATGACGATCTTTTTCTTCATGAAACCCGCTTGTTGGTTATTGTTCCAGGTTGTGGTCTGCCTGCTGACCAGCGTGGTGGCGCCAGTATACAGTGCATTCCTCTGAATAAAATGCTCTTTATCTCTCCGGCAGGTATGACCTTGCAAATCACATTGACATGTAAATGACCCAAAGATTCTGTGCTTGCCATTATGACCTCTGGTTCACCGGCAGGAGAATGTAAAACCGGGTTCTCCCTTCGGAAGATGTCACATTAATTCTGCCGGCATGTATCTCAATGATAGACTTGACGATGGCCAGACCCAGCCCGGTGCCACCTTCCTGTCTGGATGGATCGACACGATAGAACCGGTCGAACAATCTGGGAAGGTGCTCGGACGGTATGTCCGGTCCCGGGTTTTCCACCACAACACCGGCTTCCCCGTTTGTTGTACTGAGTTCCACGCGCACAGTGCCATCAGTTTGTGTGTGACGAATTGCATTGGAAAGCAGGTTTCCCAGTGCGCGTCGCAGCATCAGTTTATCACCCGACACAGTGGCAGTGCCTTCACGTTTCAGTGTAACACCACGCTCTTCTGCCCACGCTTCGTAAAACTCGAACAGCATATCCACTTCATTGGCCAGATTCACTTCGGTGGTATTCTGGTTGTCCGGATCATTGTCTGCCTTGGCGAGGAAAAGCATGTCATTGATCATCTGCGCCATGTGTTCGTATTCTTCAATATTCGAGTAGAGGATTTCCTGGTATTCCTCGACCGTACGTGCATGGGAAAGCGCAACCTGGGCCTGTGTCATCATGGTTGTCACCGGGGTGCGCAGGTCATGGGCAATATCGGCAGAGAAATTTGAAAGGCGGTTAAAGGCCTCTTCCATGCGCTCAAGCATTTCATTGAACGAGACGGCCAGGTCGGTCAGTTCCCGGGGTACGGTTTCCGGTGACAGTCGTGTGTTCAGCTCGTTTGCACTGATATGGCGGATCTGGTTGATGATGTCATGCAGGGGCGCGTGTCCATAGCGAACCGCGACCCAGCCCATGAGGCTGGTGATGGCGAAAGCGCTGGCGACCATGAGCCACAGGGTATGGCGGAAACTTTTGAGGAATTGCAGGTGGAAGTCAGTGGGTAGTGCAGTTGCGATGGTATAGGTTTTTCCACCTGAAGGTGTTTCAATGCCGATGCGACGGATCAGCGTATGAAACTGGTTTGTGCCATCACTCCATTCCTGAAATCCGCTGCCCCCGGCTACAAGTGTTCCGATTATGGATAAATCCGGCCCGGAGCTGGCGTATAGGGTTTTACCGCCCTGATCGGCGATATACAGGGATGCACCGTGATGGCCTACCAGAATGTCATCGAATCTTTGTGTGAGAAGCGAAGGGGCGTCCCGGGTTGTACTGGCGGCGATAGCCTGATGGACTGCCCGGGTCATGTTTTCAAGCTCCTTGCCATCCTGCTCGGCAAAGTGGTGTTTTATCGAGTTTTCGATCAGCCAGCCAAACCCGGAGAACACCACAATTGCCACAATGCCGAACAGTACCGTCAGCCGTAGCGTGAGTGATAGAGGGCGCCGCATCGTCCGTTATTCAGCCTGCATCGGGCATATCGAGCATATAGCCCATGCCACGACGGGTGTGGATTAACTTTGGTTCAAAATTCTCGTCGATTTTTGCGCGGAGTCGACGGATAGCCACATCGATGACGTTGGTGTCGCTGTCGAAGTTCATGTCCCAGACCTGGGAAGCAATGAGTGAACGGGGCAGTACTTCGCCCTGGCGCCTCACAAGCAACTCCAGCAAGGCAAATTCCTTGGCGGTGAGTGGTATGTGCTTTCCGGCACGTGTGACACGTCGTCCCATTAAGTCGAGTTCGAGGTCTGCGACGGTCAATCTTGTCTCGTTAGCCGGTGTGGTACCGCGGCGGAGCAGGGTGCGTACCCGTGCCAGCAGTTCGGAGAAGGCAAAAGGCTTGACCAGGTAGTCATCGGCGCCAAGTTCCAGCCCCTTGACGCGATCATCGACACTGCCGCGTGCGGTAAGAAACAGTACCGGGACCTGCTTGCCGGCCTCGCGCAGTGATTTGAGAATTTTCCAGCCGTCGATGTCCGGCAGCATGACATCGAGGATAAGCAGGTCGAAGTCTTCCGTCATGGCCAGGTGGTGGCCATCCAGTCCGTTACGGGCAAGGTCGACGGTAAAACCAGCTTCGCTGAGCCCTTGTCGGAGGTAGTCACCAATTTTGCTTTCGTCTTCGACGATCAGAAGTTTCATCAGTAAAACGCTCTTTCAGTGTTCCTGTCATTCTGGCGTATGCCAGAATCCAGTGGTTTCAGTGACCAGGATACCGGCCTGCGCCGGTATGACGTGTTGATCTGAACTACCCTTAAGTGTGCCGCAATACTACACAGGGTTATCTGGCGGAAAGATGACACAATCATTACAAAATTGTAATGCCCGCGTCATGTCAGAGAAAGCAGTGTACTGCTACCTTGTGCGCCACTGTTGGCAAGACGGAACAGGAACTTCTCATCTGGAGGATCGAATACCTATGAAACGCACGATACCACAGCCCGATATCGGTCCGGATCAGTCGCGGCGACGCTTTGTACAGGGTCTTGCCGCAGGCGGAGCCATGCTTGGCCTGTCGCCCTTGTTGAGTCCGGCCTGGGCGCAGCAGGCACCCATGACAGCGACTGGTATGGCTCCTGTGCTCACCGGTACGGAATTCAACCTCACGATCGCCGAGACAATGGTCAACTTTACCGGCAAGCCACGTATGGCGACCACGATCAACGGTTCGATTCCGGCGCCGATCCTGCGCTGGCGCGAGGGCGATACGGTGACACTGCGCGTGACGAACCGCCTGCCTGTATCCACCTCTATTCACTGGCACGGGATTATCCTTCCCTATCAGATGGATGGCGTACCGGGTGTCAGTTTCAATGGCATTGCTCCGGGAGAAACCTTTGTCTACCGCTTCAAGGTGCAGCAGTCGGGAACCTACTGGTACCACTCGCACAGCGGTTTCCAGGAGCAGACGGGCATGTATGGTGCCATCATTATTGATCCCGCCGAGGGCAACCGGATCCGGGCTGACCGCGATTACGTGGTCCAGTTGTCCGACTGGACCGACGAAGACCCGCTGGCCGTTTTTGCAAAATTGAAGAAGCAAAGCGATTACTTCAATTTCAATCAACTGACAGCCGGTGATTTCTTTCGGGATGTCTCTGACAAGGGGCTGGGCGTAGCAATCGACAGAAGGCGTATGTGGAACCGCATGCGTATGAACCCGACCGATTTGGCGGATATTTCAGCCTATACCTATACCTTTTTAACCAACGGTACGACCCCGGCGGGGAACTGGACCGGCCTGTTCAGGCCCGGTGAGCGTATACGTCTGCGCTTTATCGACAGTGGCACACAGAGTTTCTTCGATGTGCGGATTCCCGGTCTGAAAATGACAGTCGTGCATGTCGATGGACAGGACGTGGAGCCGGTCACGGTCGATGAGTTCCGCTTCGGCCCGGGAGAAACCTATGACGTGATTGTCGAGCCGAAAGAAGACCGCGCCTACACCATTTTTGCCCAGGCCATGGATCGTACCGGCTATGCACGGGGGACACTGGCGCCACGTGCCGGGATGGAGGGTGAAGTCCCCGAACTGGACGAGCCGGAATGGCTGACCATGACAGACATGATGGGCAGTATGGCGCAAGGTGGCATGAGCGGCATGCAGGGTATGGATGCGATGAACCATGGTTCCATGGCGATGGGTGGTAATCCTGTGCATGTACGTCATGCCAGAACCGAATACGGGCCCAGTGTCGATATGCGTGTGGATACGCCGCGCACCAACCTGGATGACCCCGGTATTGGCTTACGCAATAACGGACGGCGCGTACTGACCTATGCCGATCTGCACACGATTGGCGGGCCGCTCGATCCGCGCGATGCCGAACGTGATATTGAGCTTCACCTGACCGGCAATATGGAGCGCTATACCTGGTCGCTCGACGGTCTTGAGTTCGGCAAGTCCACACCGGTGCATTTCCGTCATGGTGAGCGTCTGCGCGTCATTCTGCACAACGACACAATGATGACCCATCCCATGCACCTGCACGGTATGTGGAGCGAGCAGGAAACACCTGAGGGAACATTCCTGGCGCGCCGGCATACCATCAGTGTGCAGCCGGCGCAACGCGTCAGCTTTCTCGTCAGCGCCGATGCGCTGGGTCGCTGGGCCTGGCACTGCCATCTCCTGTACCACATGGATGCGGGTATGTTCCGCGAAGTGGTGGTGGCCTGATGAGGGGTAATTGAATGATGGAGAACGTAACCATGATGAACAAGCAAGTCACTTTTCTTGTCGCTGCAGTGCTGGCGTCTGGTCTGTCGGCCGCCCGGGCACAGGAACCCGCGATGCAGGGCGGTTCGCCACCCGAGGATGCACGCGACCCACATGTCTATTCGGAGGGCTATGACTTTGGCGATGTACCACGTCCACGGTTTGCCGATGAACAGAATTTTTACTCTGTCCTGATGGATCGTCTGGAAACTGTCAGGACCAGCGATAATACCGCGGGGTTTTACGACTTGCAGGCCTGGTATGGCCGCGATTACGACCGTGCCGTGTTAAAGGCTGAGGGCGTTGTCGACAGCAACAAGCTTGAGGAAGCCAGCACAGAGTTACTTTGGGGGCATTCCATAGCTACCTACTGGGATACACAACTCGGTGTGCGCTACGACAGCGGCGATGGCCCGGACCGGAAATGGCTGGCATTCGGTGTGCAGGGGCTGGCGCCTTACTGGTTTGAAGTGGATGCGACCGCCTATGTGGGTGAAGGCGGGCGTACGGCGGCCAACCTGGAAACGACGTACGACCTGTTGCTGACACAGAAACTCATTCTGCAGCCAGGAATTGAAGCGGACTGGTACGGCAAACGTGATATCCGGCTGGGTCTGGGTAGTGGAATTTCCGAAGTAAAAGCCGGCCTGAGGTTGCGCTACGAGATTCGCCGTGAGTTTGCCCCCTACCTGGGTGTCGAGTGGGCAAGGAAATATGGTGACACCAAAGACTTTGCGCAGGCTGCCGGGCAGGAGGCGAGTGAAGCAAGACTTGTTGCCGGCCTGCGGTTCTGGTTCTGATTTATTTAATAGTACGAATATGACTGAAACTGAGAGGTTTATGATGAAAAAAATGATTTCAATATTCGCGCTTGTTACCTTGCCTGCCTTTGCCATGGCAGGCGGTGGACACGCTGATACACATGGCGACAATGGGGGGCATGCAAAGGCCCATCATGACCATGCTGCCCCGGCAATGAGCCATACTGATGATGACAGCCATGAGGCTGATGCCGGCCGACCGGGTGAGTCGGAGAAAGTGACGCGTACGATTGAGGTGGCCATGGATGACAGCATGCGATTCACGCCGGACAAGCTCAACTTCAAGGAGGGAGAAACGGTGCGCTTTGTGGTTCGTAATAACGGGAACATTACCCACGAAATGGTGATTGGTTCTGTCAATGAGCTCAAGGAGCATGCCAGTATGATGCGTACCATGCCGGCGATGAAGCACGCCGATTCGAACATGATTTCGCTGGCGCCGGGTGAACAGGGCGAGCTGGTGTGGCAGTTCAGCCAGGCGGGCGAGTTTGATTTTGCCTGCCTGGTACCTGGCCACCTTGAAGCCGGTATGACTGGTAAAATCGGGGTCAATTAAATAGCAGTGTTATGGAGCGGGTTGACAGGGAAGTCCTTGACCTGTGTCCAGGGTACAGGTTGTAGACTATAAGTGAAACCAGGGAGGATGCAGCTATGACTGAAACGATTGACAGAAAACGCCGGCGGTTACTGATAGCCGCTGCCACTGTGGTAGGTGGTGCTGGTGCTGTTGCTACCCTGGTCCCGTTCATTGAATCATGGAACCCCAGCGAGCGGGCGCGCTCGGCGGGCGCCCCGGTAATGGTGGATTTCAGCAAGCTGGAAGCCGGCCAGCAGATTGCTGTGAGTTGGCGGGGAAAACCGGTGTGGGTGCTTCGACGTACCCCGGAAATGCTCGAAAGACTTCGTTCCGACGCTGTACGGGACAAGCTGCGTGACCCGGATTCTGAAGTGGAGACCCAGCAGCCGGCCTATGCAAAAAACGAATTCCGTTCCCTTAAAACGGAATACCTTGTTGTCATCGGTATCTGCACCCATCTGGGATGCGTGCCGACATTCCGTCCGGAAGTGGCGCCGGCTGACCTGGGCGCGGACTGGCCGGGGGGGTATTTCTGCCCCTGCCACGGTTCACGTTTTGACCTGGCCGGCAGGGTATTCAAGGGCGTGCCCGCGCCGACAAATCTGGTGATACCGCCCTACACGTTTGTTTCTGATACGAAGGTTATGGTTGGTAAGAACCCTGATACCGCCTGAGAAAAAGTGAACCACTGATAATCTGAAAGGAGACAAATCATGCACGGGTCAGACGCTGGATGGGGGTTTGGTATGGGACTGGGTATGTGGATTTTCTGGATAGTACTGGTCATGATCATCGTTGCCTTGTTCAAGGTGATCAGCCCGGGTTCAGGTTCGTCATCGACGGATAAAAGCCCGGTAGAAATGCTCAAGGCACGTTACGCGCGTGGCGAAATTGACGAGGAAGAGTACAAGCGGCGGCTCAGTGAACTGGAAAAGTAATGCGTATTCAATAAGAAAAATCGTGGAAAAGTCACGCTCTGTTCGTATTGGTATCGTACTGAGTTCAGGCGGTGTGCGTGGCGTGTATGCGCACACCGGTTTTATGCAGGCGATACAAAATCTCGGCATCCGTATTGATGCAAGTGCAGGTTGTAGTGCAGGCGCGCTGGTGGGCGGGTTTATGGCAAGTGGTACTGCGCTGGACAACTGGATCGAAACACTGGCCGGGATCAACAGCCGCACCTTCTGGACGCCGGATTCTGTTCCACGCTTTATCTGGGAAATGGCAGTACACAAGGGACGCGGGTATACCGGCTTGTCAGATACGCAGGCGGCGTTGCAATTTACCCGTCAGAATCTGGCTGCTGATACCTTTGAAGCGTGCAAGTATCCTTTTCATGTACTGGCGGTCAACCTGGGAACCGGCAGGAAGGCGGTGTTTTCTGAAGGGGAGCTGGCGCCACGCATGACGGCCAGTGCTGCCATGCCTGTTCTTTACGAGCCAGTGAAAATAGACGGCGAATACTATTGTGACGGGGCGTTAATTGATTTCGCGCCGACCGATGCTATCTGCTGTCGGCAACAGCTGGATGTTGTGATTGTGCATCATGTATCCCAGCATTTCGGTATATACCGCGATATTGAGACTTCTCTGAAGGATTCCTGGGCAATGCTGGAGATTATCAGTCGCCTGGTATTTCGCGAGAAGCCCTGGTACCTGTCCGACGAGCCGCTGAGTCTGCACCGTTGCCCCTGTGGCTGTGGAGCCATCATTATTGCCATCGTACCCGGGTTGCCCTATATGCGCTGGCCGGTCACCGAGGGTGGCGATGCGGTACAGCAAAGTGCAAGGGAACAGGCCGAGAAACTGCTTCGGCCCTATATGACCAGGCTCATGCGTGATCCACGCAATGAACTGCCTCTGTCCGGTGGATCTGTAGAACAGCCTGTCAGCGGGTGTGGACACCATCAAAACAAATAACCGGGAGGGAGCGATGTCGTCAACTCCAGTGATAGAAATATCCGGCGCCGGTCCGGCCGGACTTGCAGCGGCGCTTGCCGTCGTGCGTGCCGGGCGGGCAGCCCGTGTCTATGAGCGGCGTGAGGAGGTTGGAAAGCGCTTTCACGGGGACTTCCAGGGACTGGAGAACTGGACCACAGATATAGATGTACTGGATGAGCTGGAGTCGCTGGGTGTTGAGGCCGATTTTGAATATACCCCGTTTCGTGAGGTGACCTGCTTTTCTCCCGACGGCACCCCCCGTGAATTTCATTCGAACCGGCCCTTGTTCTATTTGATACGGCGAGGTAGCGAACCAGGCTGCCTGGATATGGCATTGAAACAGCAAGCTATTGATGCAGGCGTCGAGATTCGTTTTGGCGAAACACTACACCGCCTTCCCTCGGGAGGTATTGTGACCCAGGGGCCACGCCGTGCAGATGCTATTGCCGCCGGGTATTTATTCGAGACGGATATGGCTGATGGCGCCTATGCAGCCCTGTCTGACCAGCTGGCGTCAAAAGGCTACGCTTACCTGCTCATCTGTAAAGGTCGTGGCACGCTGGCAACCTGCCTGTTCGACGATTTCCACAATGAACGTCGCTACCTTGAAAAATGCGTTGAATTTTTTACTGAAAAAGTCGGTGTCAGCTTGAAAAACCCTCGCCGATTTGGCGGCGGTGGAAATTTTTCGCTGCCACGAACAGCGCGCAAGGGGAATATCCTGTACGCGGGTGAATCAGCCGGTTTTCAGGATCCGCTGTTTGGTTTCGGGATCCGCTGGGCGCTCATATCCGGTGCGGAGGCGGGGCGTGCACTTGCTGCCGATGATCCCGCACGCTACGAACAGATCTGGAAGCAACGTCTGCGTGCCTATCACCAGACAGCGGCTGCCAACCGCTGGTTTTACGATCGACTGGGTGATCGCGGTTATGCCGCAGCCTTGCGCAAGTTCTCGCCGGGACAGGATGTACGCGCCTGGATGCAGAAGGCCTATGCTCCCGGTTTGTGGAAACGGGCCTGGTATCACGCTGTCGCATCACGACGTTACAAGCCATTGTTTCACGTTCACGAAGATTGCGACTGCACCTGGTGCCGTTGTGAACGGCATAAGCCGGCTTATGAATAAAGACTGACTCTGATGGGGAAATTAACATTTTAAAGTGGCTTAAAAACCTGCGTATTCGTTACATACTCAGGCGCTATCCAGTCGATTACGACTTGTGGAGAACGGTGGTCAACAAGGCCGGTTTGCTGCACGACCTGAGTTCAGTGGAGTTGGCGCATCTGCGGGAGCTGGCGACTTTGTTTTTACATCAAAAAGCGTTTACAGGGACGCATGGCTTGCAGGTGACAGACGAGATGGCCCTGGCGATTGCCGCCCAGGCGGCACTCCCGATTCTGGAGCTTGGGCTGGATTATTACAGTGGCTGGATTGAGGTCGTTATTTACCCGGGTGCCTTTCGGGTCAGTCACGAGGGTATCGATCAGAATGGACTGATTTCCAGCGAGGCGCGTGACCTGAGCGGGGAGTCCTGGCTGCGGGGACCCGTGATTCTTTCCTGGGAAGATGTCGAGCATGACCTGGAAGGGCGTCATCCCGGCCATAATGTTGTCATCCACGAGTTTGCGCATAAACTCGATATGTTGAACGGGCGTGCCAACGGCATGCCACCGCTTCATCCCCACATGGAAATTGAACAGTGGACACAAGCGCTGAGCACGGCATTTGGAACCTTGCAGCAGAAAGTCGCCCATCAGCACCCGACGCGGATTAACGCTTATGCGGCCACGAACCCGGCGGAATATTTTGCTGTGATCAGTGAGTACTTTTTTACAGCACCGGATGTGCTCAGGCTGCATTGCCCGGATGTATACCTGCAGCTCACACAATTTTACCGCCAGGATCCCATTCTGCGCCAGCAGCACAACGAACCGTTATGAACGAAGCATGCAGTTGTGCGCCGATTCCGGATTAACCAGACCTTCCCTAGCGGTTTTGATAACGGTTCAGGTCAAACAACCCGGACAGGACAGGTTTGCTGCGCGCGAATTCATCCTGGAACCAGTCTGCCAGCTCCCAGAAAACGGGACTGGTGCGCCGGACGCCGTACACGTCAACAAACTTTTCATAGTCCTTGTGGTTGCGGATGGACGCACAGCGCTCGGTAAAGGCGTCAATCCCGGACAGTGGCACGGAGAAGAAGAAGTTGGGGTAGGAGCCTTCCAGCCAGTTCACCACGGTCATTGTGTCACCGCTGATATCTATACGATCCCGTTCACGCTCATCGGCAAGAAAAGATGTGACGTTCTTGTAAGCCTTGTTACGGATGAGTGTATAGGCAATATCCTGCCCTGGCGTGTCCATGGTAACCCTGACGAAAGCCACATCGGGGAAGGCGTGCAGGTTGGCCCCCTGTATCCGGGCGATCATCTCCATGGCCTTGTCTGCCTGCGCCGTGTCCGTATCAGCTTTTCGCTTGTCGCATTCGTTTGCACCACACCGGTTTATCGCATCGGCCTGGCGAGAGACGCCTGCGAGGCGACCTTTGATATACTGGAAGAGTTCCTGCTGTGGGTCATCGGTCTGGTATCCGTTCACTGAGTCGACCTGCAACCAGTCCTGCGGTGCGGTAAAGAATTTTTCCATACCGGTGCGCAGACCGGCATACCAGCTGTCACGTATTGCCTTGCGTTGGTCGGCCGGAATAAAGGTCAGAAAATGGTCCTCGCCTTCCATGCGCAGGAAGTCCATATAGATCCGGGTATTGATCTGGTGAACGACATTGCCATAGACGTTGAATCCGGCGACCAGCAGGTAATGGATTCGTTCGAACAGCGGATAATCGATGACCCATGCCGTTTCCGGGTTTTCACCGACCAGTCCATAGGCCACCGAGCCACTGTCAAAATGCCGGAACACTGTTAGCGCAGCATTGGGGTTGCTGCCATCCCCATCCCAGATAAAACCCAGTGCATGCTTTATGTCGTGTGTACCGATCTTCTCGAACAGGGCCTGCTTGCTCGCCATATAACGACGCTGGCGCTTCCAGTAGTCAGTCCAGATAACAGCCGGATTCAGTGAGTCCTCTCGTTCGGCCGGTAACTGCAGCTTGTCGGCCATGTCTCCTACGAACCGGGCGTCATTGGTAAATACTTTCTGGTCCGGGTTGAAGAACAGCACCCAGAACTGGTCCTCGATGACGTTCAGTGCAATCTGTCCACGGCAGACCGGGCCCTTTATAAAGCCTTCGATAAAGAACCGTGCATCGTCAAGGAGAAACCGGTAGCGTGATTTGAGGGGCAGATCAATAAATACCTTGAACGGGTTGGACGCGATTTCAGGTTCGTAGGATGGCAGTTCCTGAACCTTGTAGTCAGGGGTCATGAAAAGTTCGCGATAACGCTCCATCCGCTGGTTGGAAAACTCGTAGACAATGTGATTCTTTACGACAATACTCGGGTGGTATCTTAACAGGCGGTAGTAGAATGGTGCGGTGCCAGGATCGTCATAAGGGCGTACCGTCGGGATCTCGTTAATGGTTTGCCCGGGGGGAGTGGTAGAGCGTACCAGTCGGTAAAATTCCCGTGCCGGTGATCCTGCAAAGTGAATATGTGCATGAAACAGGTGTTCATAGAGATAACGACTGACCAGTTGTTGCTTGCCCGATGGCTGGTTAAGGAAGTTTTCCCACTGTTTGATTTGTGGAAGCACTGCAGATGAGGGGGAGGGTGGTGTCGGTGTTGGTGCACCCCGGGCCAGCCAGGAAACAAGGGTACGGTATTCCTGTTGCGGCAGATTCGGCATGGCGTAGGGCATGCCCCACAGGGGATGTTCCCGGGCAAAGTCATCGACTGATTCCAGTGTTGGGCAGGTCTGTTCGCGGTTGAGTTCCAGTGTAAAGCTGTCCGGAAGCTGGTCTGAGTCGGGCTGTGGGTGTTGCTGTTTCAGTCGCAGCAGGTGGTATAGCACCGAGTTTTCCAGGTTTTGTTCGGGGGACTGGTTTTCCTCATTGATCACGGGGTGGAAACCGCGCGTACGCCATTCTGCCGTGCTCCTGGCATCGATAAACAGGCGCGTAGGCTCCACGGCAGTAATGCGGGGGGTATAGACCAGTTCTTCGCTTGCGCCCCGCCGCAGGCCTTCACCGGATGAGAGTTTCAGCTGGCAGGGGGCATCGTAACAGCCGTGACATACGATACAACGCCGTTCCAGGACCGGCTTTACCTGGTATTCGTAATCAACCGGATTACCCGACGGCAGTGACGACAGTTCTGATTCTATCGTCATGGGCCGGTGTGCGTTGCCGGGCAGTGATCCGGAAAATTGGTAAATAAGGAATGCCGATATCAGCGCAGCAAGGAAAATTGCCACAGCCTTTTTTCCAGGTGATATTTTGTACCGTCTCGTCACAAGCTGTATGTTAGCAGAAACCGCTTTCGGGCAATCCTCTGAAGCGGGTGGTATGGATGGGTTTGTCCATCCTGAATGGATGATGCGTCGCTATCTTGACCGATACCGGTTACAGATGCACAGGTGATTCGGGAAAACTGCCGTGAGAATCAGCCTGAGTTGCTTGTTATCAAAGACGGGGGGCACGATTCCGTGGAGGAAGTTGAACGCCATGTGGACCTGCTGATTGCCTTCCTGAGGAGAGCAAAGGTGACGGGCACCCTGACACTTCCATGAGCTTGTGCCAGATCTTCCTGTATCTCCGGGGTACCCGTTAGTGTTTTTTAAATACCGAGCGCCTTGTGAATCTGGTTGATCTGGTTTTCCTTGCGTTCCAGCTCGTGCAACAGCATTGCCATATATGTCGGTCCTGCCGCATAAGCGCGCGCAAAGCCAATTTTAAACCCAAGCCTGGTTATTTCACGAGCAAGATACTCCAGTTCCTCATCTTCCAGGCGACCTGCCTTTCCCGCCAGTAACTTCCTGGTCTCTTTTATCAGACTAGAAGACATTTTCTCACCTCCTCAGTATTGGATCAGGTTTTGATTCTTGTTTATAACCGGAAATTACACTTCCTGAAACGGTATGGCAATAGTATTCAACGTTGTGTAAACAGCCGCATAAACCAGAGTATTACAGGGGCTATCACCGGACTAAAATCAGCGGGTTAGTGGTCTTCCGGCGGTTGGCTGCCAGAATGGCACTCTGGCAGTGCAGGGTCTTGTGTGTTGAAAAACAGATTCGGATCCACACCCCTTGAATTTCTGTCTCAAGCCCACACATTTTCTGTTGTCCGGAAGAGGATCGCATTGTCTTCATTAACGACTACAGGAGTTTGAAAAATGGGTATCGGAGATAAAAAACTGGATGACATCCTGGAAGTTCTCGACCCGGTAGCATTACCCCCGGCTGACTATCCGCCTGCAATCATTGTTCGCGATACGCCGCATGAGGATCTCGTGGAGCGCATTAAGTCCAATGCAGAAAAGGTTGGGATTGAGTTGACTGAGGAACACTGGGAGGTGATTGAGTTCCTGTTTGATTTCTACATCAACTGCTGCGAAACAAAAGATCCGGGTTATGTGAGTGCCGAGGTGTACTGGAAATATGTTAACTGCCTCGATGATCCGGATTGCAGGAAGCAGGATGAAACAAAGGCGTGCCCATATGGCCAGCTGAGTCGCGAGGAATCTGTCAAGGCATATCCCCTGTATCGTGTGCTGGTAAAAGCCTTTGGCGAAAAGGGAGGCAAGAAGCACCTCTACAGGCTGTTCCCCTATGGGCCATTGTTCACGATTCACCTGTTGGCACAGCTGCCACGGTTGCACAACGATGTAGACCCGCACTTTGGCACGGCGTACTGAAAACGGCTGGCAGAGTGTGGGTTTTTGCGTAACAGGACCCGTGCAAATATAATGGGCTGCTAATATATGCAGGTAGGGAAGAAGTGAATCAACATGCCGTATGAAATCAGGGTAGATAACATCAAGTGTAGTGGTTGTGCCGGTACCATCGTAAAAAAACTGACAGCATTGGCAAGCGTCAGCGATGTCAGCGTCGATGTTGAGCAGGGCGTCGTGCAGATCGTTGGTGATGATCTGGCGCGTTCCGAGGTCAGCGTGTTGCTCGAAACGCTGGGTTATCCCGAATCGGGCACGGCCAGGGGCATTGCATCTGCGAAGGCAAAGGCCAGGTCATTTGTCAGCTGTGCTGTTGGACGTCTGGGCGACAAGTCCTAAATATTTTCCGACCGCTGCCGATCCTGTTACTACAGGGTGAACTGTATTTACAGAGGTGCAGCTTATGTGCAGCACGCCAAAAAGAACCGGTGTCTTGTTTCGTGCGGCACGCGTCGAGGAAGACAAGACGGATTATGCGAGCTATGCCAATATGCTCCGCTGCGCATCCGAGCGAATGGATCTCCTCCAGCAGGGTCGTGAGGCACAACAGGAGCAGGAGCAGAGCACACCGCCCCGGGTATCACCCGAACCGGACAGTCCTCCGCCGAAAAGTCATCCACGACCTTCTGTTCTGTCCCGCCTCTGGGACTATCTGAATACGCCTTACTACCTGTTTCGTTAAATATCTGCCGGGATCGCCACGCGTTGGTCATGATGGCGATCCCGATAGCGTGCTACTTCCGCTCTGCCAGCCTGGCCCGTGAGAACACCTCATACAGCACAGGCAATACGAACAGTGTCAGCGCGGTCGATGAAAACAGACCGCCTACCACAACCGTCGCCAGCGGACGTTGTACTTCCGATCCAACGCCGTGAGACAACAGCATGGGTATCAGCCCGAGCGCGGCAATCGATGCTGTCATCAATACCGGCCGGAGTCGCGACATGGCGCCTTCGTAAGCGGCACGTTCGGCATCAGCGCCATCGATAACGCGCTGGTTGATGGCATTGACCATCACCACGCCGTTCAGCACCGCAACACCAAACAGGGCGATAAAGCCAATGGAACCCGGTACCGACAGGTACTGTCCGGAGATGAACAGGGCTGCGATACCGCCAATCAAGGCCAGTGGTACGTTGAGCATGATCAGTGAGGCCTGTCCGACCGAGCCAAAGGCAAAGTACAGCAACAGGAAGATCAGTCCCAGCGACAGTGGTACCACGATCATCAGGCGCGCCTGGGCGCGTTGCTGGTTCTCGAACTGGCCTCCAAACACCACGGTGTAACCCGGTGGCAGGTCAATTTCGCTGTCAATGCGTTGTTGTAATTCGGCGACCAGCCCGCCCATATCACGGCCTTCGACATTGGACTGGATGACAACGCGACGCTGTACATCATCGCGGCGGATCTGTGGAGGCCCGGATTCGATCGCAACCTGTGCAACATCGCTGAGCCTCACCCAGGCACCGTTAGGCGATTGCAGCATCAATCCGCGTATATGTTCCACGCTGTTACGGTATTCATTGGCGAGTCGCACATAGATGTCGTAGCGCTCGTTACCGTTGATAACCTGGCCGGCGGCCCGACCGCCGATGGCATCGGAGACCAGATCCATCACCTGTGCAACCGGAATACCGTATCGCGCGAGTGCATCACGATCCGGACGTATCGCCAGTTGTGCTTCACCACCGATTTGTTCCATGGCCACGCCGCGTGTGCCTTCCACGCGTTTGACCAGGGCTTCGATCTCGCTGCCTTTTTTGGCCAGCATATCCAGATCCTGACCAAACAACTTGATGGCAAGCTGTGCGCGCACACCGGACAGTAGTTCATCGACCCGGGTGGCAATCGGTTGTGAGAAGGAGAACAGCAGCCCCGGATGGACAGACATTTTTTCTTCCATCAGCTTTTGCAGGGCTTGCCGGTTTTTGGCGCTGGTCCATTTTCCCACCGGTTCCAGCCCGACAAAGATCTCCACATTGGAAACCGGTTCGGGATCGCCACCAATCTCCGGGCGACCGACACGGCTGGTGGCATACTGGACTTCCGGGAAGGTCAGCAGTTGTGCTTCCAGCCTGGCGGCCACGCTCAGTGCGGTGTCCAGGCTGGCGGAGGGTGCCAGTGTGACACGGATGTTGAGCGTGCCTTCTTCCAGCTCCGGCACAAACTCGGTGCCGAGAAACGGCACCATCACCAGAGAGCCGGCAAACAGCAGCAGTGCCGCTGTGACAACCGTCTTGCGGTTGTGTTGTGCCTTGGGCAGTGCGCGTTTATAGAGCTTTTCCAGCGGGCGCATGACCGGGCTGTCCTTGTGTTTTACACCGCGTTTGAACAGGTAGGTTGCCAATGCCGGTACCACCACCAGTGCCACCATCAGCGAGGCCAGCATCGCCAGCACGATGGAGATGGCCATGGGCTGGAACAGCTTGCCCTCCACACCTTCGAGACTGAACAGGGGCGCAAACACAATAATGATAATTAACACGGCAAAGAACACGGGCCGCCCGACTTCACGGGCGGATTCCTGGATGCGCAAGGCAATGCCATGACTGTCGTGGGCAGCGTCATAGGGATGGTCATCACCCGGTGCCAGTTTCTTCTTTGCGTACTCGAAGTGCTCGGCGTCGGGTCGGGTCAGGTGGCTGAAGATGTGTTCCATCATCACCACCGAACCATCCACCATCATGCCAATCGCAATGGCGAGTCCGCCGAGTGACATGAGGTTGGCCGATACGCCCCAGTGCGCCATCGCCATCAGTGCCAGCCCGATGGAGATCGGCACCGAAATCAGTACCAGCAGCGTGGCGCGCAGGTTGACCAGGAACAGCATCAACACAATGACAATCAGCACAAAGGCTTCCAGCAGTGCCTTTGACACCGTGTTGACCGCCTGGTCGACAAGGCTGGCCTGGTCGTAAAACGGTTCCAGCGTGACACCATCCGGCAGTGCGGTCGCAATGGCAGCCATGCGAGATTCAATGCCATCGATCGTGGCCTTGGTATTGGCGCCAAGGCGCTTCAGGATAACGCCGGCAACTACTTCACCCAGTGCTTCAGGGTTGCCATTGGCATCACGCCGCGTAATGCTGACGGCCCCCTGGCGAATCTCCGGGCCAAATTCGACGCGTGCAACATCCGATACCCGCACGGCTACGCCGTCGACGTCCTTGACCGGGATGTTCCTGATATCGCGCAGACCCTCGTCACCGCTGCGAACCCAGCCAACACCCCGCACAACCAGCTGTTCTTCACCCCGGTTCATATACCAGCCACCGGCATTGCGGTTATTGGCTTCGATGGCTTCCGCAATATCGTCACTGCTCAGGCCATAGGCCAGCAGTCGCTGCGGGTCGAGTTGCACCTGGTACTGACGTACTTCACCACCAAAAGACAACACTTCCGTTACGCCGGACACCGGCATCAGCAACAGTTTTACAATCCAGTCATTGAGACTGCGCAATGCCATGGCGTCGTACTTCTCGGGGTCCTCGGCGCGCAGGATATACTGGTAAACCTGGCCCAGCCCCGAGGTATTGGGACCTATGCCGGGCGTTCCGATACCTTCCGGGATTTCTTCCCGAGCGGTCTGCAGACGTTCGAATACCAGCTGGCGGGCGAAGTAGATGTCGGTCCCTTCCTTGAATACCACCGTAATGACAGACAGGCCGGTTTTCGAGATCGAACGTACTTCCTCTACGTCGGGCAGCGCATACATGACCGCCTCGATAGGAAAGGTGATGAGCTGTTCGACTTCCTCCGCCGCCAGCCCCCGGGCTTCTGTATTGATCTGCACCTGCACATTGGTGACATCGGGAAAGGCATCCAGGTTCAGTTTTGGCAGAATCAGCGTGCCGCCGACAACGGTTGCAATCAACGCCAGTACAACCAGCAGGCGGTTCTCGACCCCAAGGTCAATCAGTTTGTTGAGCATGATCTGACCCCCTAGTGGTTGTGAACTTCGAAACCGCTTTTGGCGATTTCGGACTGGATAAAGAATGCACCCTTGCTGACGATGCGCTCACCTTCTTTCAGTCCTTCCACGACCAGTTGGTCGCCGACGGTACGAAGCACCTCGACTTCGCGCGGTTCAGAACGGCCGGGCGCCTCTTCAAGGAACACTTGCCAGTCCCCGTCCGGGCTGCGCATGACGGCGGCGACCGGTACGGCGATAGCGGTTTCACTGTCTGCGCTCTGGATTTCGACGGTCACGAACTGACCGGGGTGCAAGCGGTCGTCCGGGTTGGCAACTTCGAGACGTACCGACAGGGTGCGAGTGCTTTCATCCAGCGCATGACGGGTCTGGGTGACCTTGCCGTCCAGCCATTGGTTGCCGATGCGGATACGCGCCGGGGAACCAACACGCACACGGTTCGCGTCGGTCGCATTCAGGCGCGCGTCGACCCACAGCGTGGATTCATCGGTCACGGTAAACAGGATACGGCCGGGCTCGGCCAGTTCGCCAACTACGAAATCATCCTCGATCACCGTGCCGGCCTGTGTGCTGAGCAGCTCCAGTTCACCATTGGCGCGTGATGCATTGCCTTGTTTGAGTAAAGCCCTGATCTGTGCTTCGGTCATGCCGTAGGCCAGTACTTTGGCGAAGGCCTGCTGACGGGCAACCTGCGCTTCAATATAACGACGTTCGGAGACCACCTTGCGGCCAAGTTTCTGCACCCGTTTCCATTCACGGTCGCTGACCAGCAACTGGCCCTGGGCCTCGGCAACCTCGACGCTGGACAGAGTCACCAGCGGGTCGCCGGCTTCGACATGGTCCCCGAGGCGTGCATGACGTTTGACAATCTGCGCTTCGATGCGCGGTGTCACGCGAATGGTGCGGTAGGCATTGAGCATGACTTCGCCCGGTGCGATCAGGATATCTGCAATCTGGCTGCGTTGTACCGGGGCGACTTCAATGCCGGCGGTACGAATTTGTTCGGGTGTCAGTTCGGCAACGGCTTCCTCTTCGTGTTCGCCACCGCCTTCATGGCCGTTGCCTTCACTGTCTTCGTGGCCGGCTTCATTTTCGGCATGTCCATGATCGTCCGCCGCCAGTACATTGCCGGACGCAAGCGCCAGCAACAGGATAAACAGGTTTGTCATACGCATGATGTCTTGTCTCCGTAATCAGTTCAATGCGGGCGCTTTGGCAAGGCCCAGCCACTGTTCGGTGGTGCCGGATGCCTGCAGCCAGGCAAGCCAGGCGTCCCAGGTGGCGCGCCGGAGTTCAACAGCCGATATCCGTGTGTCGAGTGTCTGCTGTAGCTGCACCAGGTAATCCGTGGTATCGATCTCACCGCTTTGCCACAGGCTTCGGAGCGTTTCGAGACGCCCCTGTAAACTCGACAGGCCGGTTTGTTCCCAGTAAGCGAGCGCCGAGCGCGTAACACGGTAGCGCTGTGCGGCAGCCTGCATGGCGCTGCGCGCGCGACGCAGCGTGTTCAGGTAACGCTGTTCAGCACTGATTGCTTCGGCATTCGCCGCGTCCAGTTCGGCGCGGAAGGTATTTCGGATATACAGCGGGATGGAAACGGTGACACCGATCAGGTCATCGCTGGCTTCCTTGCCACCACGTACAGCAACGGTCGGGTCGGGACGGCGATCGCGGTTGGCTATGCTGACGGATGCGCGTGCAGCAGCGGCTTCCGCCCGTTGCTGTCGCAGCAGGGGGTGTTGTTGCAACAGGGCATCAGCATCCTGGTTTCCCAGCACTTCCGGCAGGCTGGGCAGTACCGGCCAACCACTGACAGGGCGTTCCACCAGGGCTTTCAGGCGTGCTTCGGTTGCCGTGGCATCGGCACTGGCCGCCGCCGCCTGCATCTGTGCTTCCGATAGAGCCAGTCGTGCCAGGTCGACGTCGGTGCGGCTGACATCACCGGCGGCAAAGCGTTGCTCGGCGAGTCGCAGGAATTCTTCCAGCAGGACCACGCGCCGGGCGGCGAGGCGCGCACCGTCGGCGGTTGTCAGCAGCTGGCTGAGTTCACCCAGTAATTCACCCAGCATGTCCTGCCGGGTGGCAGACAGGGTGGCGTAGGCCGCGCGTATCCTGTCCTGTGCCGCGCTGTTGCGGGCGCGGCGTTTACCGTTCCAGTCGAAGGTCTGCACCAGGCCGACGGTTTTGGTGATATCGGAAGCGTCTTCATAGTCGAACTCAACCTCCGGGTTATACAGGGGCTGGCCTGCGGCACGGGCTTGTGCTTCAGCGCGATCCAGATCGGCACGTGCCGTTTGTGCCGCCGGGTGGCGGTCGAGAAAAGCCTGCATCAATTGTTGCAACGCTGGCGAGATATCACTCGCACTGGCGCTGGCAGTGATGCCAAGTAGCAGACAACCAAACAGGTGGCGGCCCCATACAGTCAGTTTTTGCATTGTTCTGTTTCCTGAAAAATATAACAGCATTGCTGCATAACACAGGGTTATACAGTGTGTTAATTACTCGGAATCAGGCGATGGGAGGCTGGAACAGGGGGGAAAGAGGGTGGGACAGGGGTTGTTGGTCCGATGTCAGACAGCTGACCGATGAAGGAGGCGCATTCCACAATGAAGGCGAGCCAAGCAATCCAGGAAAGTGGGCGCCTGCATGGCAGCAATGGTCGTCACAACCATCATGTCCGTTGTTCGGAAAATCGTCCTGATGCCCGGCATCAAGGTCCGTCAGCGTGGCGTTATCCGATGTCGCGTGGTAATCCACAGCGCTCCACGCCGTATTGCCCGCAACGGCGAACAACAGGAAACAGATTGTCAGAAAATGCTTTGGCGACATGGGGTAACTAGCGGCTGTATTGCGTTCCAGTTTAAGGGTAGTGGCACGGTTTGCCAAGGGTATGAGACGTTTCGCCCGGAATAGTTCCCGGATCAGTCGGATCGCTCCTGGTCGATACCGTCCAGAATCGGGCAGCCGTCCGTATCGCCCCGGCACAGGTCGACCAGCAGTTTGAGTTCATTGCGGAGTGTTTTCAGTTCTTTCAGCTGCGCTTCAACCTCGCCGAGCTTGTTGCGGGTCAACTGGCGAATATCATCGCGAACGTGCTGCGGGTCTTCACGCATTTCCAGCAGATTGGCGATTTCGGCCAGCGAAAAGTTCATGGACTGCGCACGCCGGATAAAGCGAAGTCTGGACAGGTCCCGGTCAGAGTAGCGTCGCGCGCCCCCCGTACTCCGTGAAATGCCTTTCAGTAACCCGATTTTTTCATAATAGCGCAGCGTATCGGCCGACAGTCCAAGCAACTTGCTGATATCACCGATGCGGTAATGTGTGATTTTGCGTGTTGTCGCTGAAGTCATTTTTCAGTATCCAGTAACGGCGTGATTTTGCGCAGCAGCGCAGCTTTTGTCGGCATGCCCGTGAATTCCAGCGCCCCGTTAATCACGATGGCGGGCGTTGCCAGTACGCCCAGTTCAACCGCCTGATCGATGTTTTTTACCACATCCACCAGTTGCCACTGTAGCTGTTCCGTACCCAGTTGGTGACTGATTTCATCCATCAGGCTGGCGGCGCGGGAACATTTATTACAGCCGGCTATGGTGAATATTTCAATATAAATCAGCATGTTACTGGTGTGTTTGAATCTTGTGTCGAATAAAGCGCATGGTATATGACTCTAGTAACGAGCGGGTGTTTCAGGGTTTTTCTGTGATGCCGATAACAAGTCATGCCTTATTGGGGATAGCGATGATGATGGTTAAGTCACAGCGGTTACATTTCAGCTTGCTGATTGTGGTGGTATTTATAGCAGTTTTTCATCTGCCGCAGGGGCTGGCCAGGGTCTGGGACGAGCTTTTTCAGGAACAGCTGGAAAGTGCTGAAGCCGGTGATGCTGATGCCCAGTATGAAGTGGCCATCATGTACCTCAACGGGCGGGGCGTCGAACAAAACTTTGATGAAACCCTGCGCTGGCTGGAACGGGCGGCAGGGAACGGTAATGAACAGGCCGCCAGCAAGTTGAGGCGGATGCAGGCACAGAAAAAGAAATTTACCACAGTCCTCAAGCGTGCCGAGTCCGGTGACAGCAAGGCGCAATACAACATTGGCATGATGTATCTGAAGGGCCGGGGCGTGAAGCTTAATGCGGTCACAGCAAGGCAGTGGCTGGAAAAAGCGGCCGACAAATCCCATGAGAAAGCCGTAACGCGACTCGCAATCCTGCTGCTCAAGGGTGAGGGTGGTGCGCCGGATTATGCCCGGGCTCGCAAACTGCTCAACGGGATCAGCGAAACCAGTGCGCTGGCCCAGTACTACCTGGGTGAAATCTACGCGTCCGGGAAAGGTGTGCCGCTTGATTACGAAGCGGCCATGAACTGGTATCGAAAGGCGGCAGATAACGGCTTTAGCATGGCCGGCGGCAAGGTAATCAATATGGAAGAAGAAATCCGTATGCAGGCCCGCCGCAAGGCCAATGCCAGGAAGGCAGCTGCCCTGCAACAGGCGAGGCTCGACCAGGAGCGTCAGCGAAAAGCCGCCCAGGCCGAAGCGACCAGAAAGGCCAGCGCAGCGAAAGTGAAAAAAGTACAGAAAAAACCGGTTGCAAAAGCCAGGCTGGCGGCAAAAGCAAAGCCGGCAAAAGCAAAGCCGGCACCGAAACCGCAACCTGTAAAAGCAGTTACCCGGTTTTCACCGCTGCAACAGTTGGCCGCAACGCATTGGTCAGCACGCAACAGGCCCGTGGAATACCTGCCGTCAACCATTACCGAGTGTGAAGTGGAAAACGATACGCTGGTCTGTTTCAGTGAAGAGTTGAAACGGGAGAGCGGAAACCAGACCGTGCTTTACAAGGTCAAATCGGAGGTCCGCCAGAACAAAGGCGGTCTTTCTGTTACCTACCGTAACCTGGTGCTGGGTGTCGAGAACATGCAAGTGCCGGAAGACGCCGCAGAGGCACTGGGTTATGACGATGAAGTCGAGCAGGGTTTTGCCGTGAAGACAGGCTGGACCCGGGCGCACCAGGTGGACTGCCGGCTGGATGGCAAAAAGGCGATGAGCTGCGTGAAGGACAAGACACACCGCGTCCATGTTGTTGAGGATATACGAATTGCAGTGACAGAAAAGAAATGAATGGCAAGCAGGCCGGGGCGCTGAACTTTCATCCCCGGCCCGCGCTGCCTGTGTTAATCCCAGCTCAACGCACCACCGGTCTGGTATTCGGTAACCCGTGTTTCAAAGAAATTCTTTTCCTTTCTCAGGTTGGCCTGTTCGTCCAGCCATGACAGGGTGCACTTCGCCCCCGGGAACGGTTCTTCTATGCCCAGTTGGTGGGCACGTCGATTGGCAATAAAGCGGAACTGTTCGATGTGGTCTTCCGCACTGTAACCCAGAATGGCATCTTTCAGAATATAGCGCGCGTAGCCGGCTTCCGCCGCGTCTGATTCATCCCACATGTCGCGGATCGCTTTCGGGTCCGGCATAACATTGTTCTCGATAATGATCTGCTTCACGGTGCGGATGCCGAAGCCACAATGCATGACCTCATCGCGCATGATGTATTGCAGCTGCTCGGCCGTACCCTTCATCAGGCCACGCCGTTGCAGGGCGAAGATGGGGCTGAAGCCATTGTAGAACCAGCAACCCTCGAATACCGCGCCAAAGAACATATAGGCCATGATAAAATTCTCCAGCTCATCACGGTCATGGAGATCGATGTCAGGGCGCAGCACCGAATTCAGGCGACGGTTGGCGACCTGGATCTTGTGGTTGATTTCCGGTACCACGCGGTAGCGGTTGTAGATTTCACCCTGGTCGAGGCCGATGGTCTCGATGCAGTGCTGGTAGGTCCAGGTGTGCAGGGCTTCTTCATAGACCTGGCGCGCCTGGTAGATTTGCAGCTCGGGCGCACTCATCTTCTCCATCACCGCCAGGCCAATATTACGCATGGCAAGAATGTCGGAGGTGGTCAGGTAGGACAGCACATTCTCGTACACATGCCGTTCCTGCGGCGTCAGCGTGTGATGATAGTCATGCACATCCTGTGTCATGTTGATATCCAGCGGCGTCCAGTGGTTCTTGTTGGCATTCAGAAAATACTTCCACGCCCAGGGATACTTGAACGGCGCCAGCTGGTTGATGTCGGTCTGGCCGTTGATCACACGCTTGTCTTCGGCGCGTACAGGCTGTACCCCGGCACCGGGTATTTTCTCTGCTGCAGTCGTCGTGGTTTCGGCGACCCGATCGAGATTTTCCAGTGTGGTGGCCGCAAGAGCGGGGTCGATCGTGTTTTCCGGTGCACGGTTTTGTGAAGAGACCGAAGCCTGTACAGCGACTTCCGGAGCATTGTTGTTTTCAGGTTCATCCCAGTTCAGCATATATATTTCCTCTTTTTATCGCGTCATGCCGGCGCAGGCCGGCATGACGGGGGTGTTTGTTTTACTGACAGGCTTCGCAATCGGGATCAAGAATGGAGCAAACCTTTGGCGTATTGTCATCCGGTAATTCCGTTCCACTGTCCGGCACCGATGTCTTCTCGACATGCGTCGCCCCCAGCGTGCGCAGGTAATAGGTTGTCTTGAGTCCACGCTGCCAGGCCAGCCGGTAGATGGCATCCAGTTTCGGTCCGCTGGCTTCTGCAATATAAAGATTCAGCGACTGACCCTGATCGATCCACTTCTGTCTTCGACTGGCCGCCTCGACCAGCCAGCGCGAATCAAACTCAAACGCGGTGGCATATTTCTGTTTCAATGCAGCCGGTACGCGATCAATCTGCGACAGACACCCGTCGTAGTACTTGAGGTCGTTGACCATGACCTCATCCCACAGGTGTTCCGCTTTCAGATCACGTACCAGGTAAGGGTTTACCACAGTGAATTCGCCGGACAGGTTCGATTTGACGTACAGGTTCTGGTAGGTCGGTTCAATGGACTGTGATACGCCGCAGATGTTGGAAATGGTCGCGGTCGGTGCAATGGCCATGGTGTTGGAGTTGCGCATGCCGACGGTTTTGACACGTTCGCGCAGGCCGTCCCAGTCGAGCGTGGCGGAGCGGTCGACCTCCAGGTTTCCACTACGCCCCTGTTCCAGCAGGGCCAGCGAATCGATCGGCAGTATGCCCTGGCTCCACAGCGAACCATCGAACGTTGAGTAACGGCCGCGTTCCTCGGCCAGATCGGTCGACGCCTTGATGGCAAACCAGCTGACCGCTTCCATGGAACGGTCGGCAAATTCGACAGCCTGTTCCGAGGCGTAAGGGATATTCTGTTTGTAGAGTGAATCGTGGAAGCCCATGATGCCCAGCCCGACCGGGCGGTGGCGCAGGTTGGAATTGCGGGCCTGTGGAACCGAGTAATAGTTATAGTCGATGACATTATCGAGCATGCGCATGGCGGTGCTGACAGTACGCTCCAGCCTGGCCATATCCAGCCCGTTTTCGTCGACGTGCGCGGCCAGGTTGACCGAGCCGAGATTGCACACGGCGATTTCATTATCGCTGGTGTGCAGGGTGATTTCCGTACACAGGTTGGAACTGTGCACCACGCCAATGTGCTGATTGGTGTAGCGCAGGTTGCAGGGATCCTTGAAGGTCATCCACGGGTGGCCAGTCTCGAACAGCATGCCGAGCATCCTGCGCCACAGGTCAACGGCTTTTACACGTTTGGAAATGGCCAGTTCGCCGCGTTCAGCCCTGGCTTCGTATGCCTGGTATTTTTCACGGAATGCCTGGCCCGTAAGGTCGTGCAGTTCAGGCACTTCTTCCGGTGAGAACAGTGTCCAGTCGCCATGCTCCTGCACGCGTTCCATGAACAGGTCCGGTACCCAGTTGGCGCTGTTCATGTCGTGGGTGCGGCGGCGTTCATCGCCGGTGTTCTTGCGCAGTTCCAGGAATTCCTCGATGTCGATATGCCAGGTTTCCAGGTAGGCGCATACGGCGCCCTTGCGCTTTCCACCCTGGTTGACGGCTACGGCAGTGTCGTTGGCTACCTTGAGGAACGGAACCACACCCTGGCTCTTGCCATTGGTGCCCTTGATATGCGCACCCAGTCCGCGTACCCGTGTCCAGTCATTACCGAGGCCGCCGGCAAACTTGGACAGCAACGCGTTGTCACGAATGGCACTGTAAATCCCGTCCAGCTTGTCCGGCACAGTGGTCAGGTAGCAGGACGACAACTGCGGGCGCAGGGTGCCGGCATTGAACAGCGTCGGCGTGGAACTCATGAAGGCAAAGCTCGACAGCAGGTTGTAGAACTCGATGGCACGCGCTTCGCGGTCGACCTCGTTGATGGCCAGCCCCATGGCCACACGCATAAAGAACGCCTGCGGCAGCTCGAAACGCACACCGTCGCTGCTATGGATGAAATAGCGGTCATACAGGGTTTGCAGGCCGAGGTAGGCGAACTGACGGTCACGGTCAGCCTGTAGAGCAGAACCCAGCAGATCAAGGTCATACAGCGTCAGCTCACGATCCAGTAATTCAAGCTCGGCGGCGCGCTGGATGTAGGCGGTAAAATAGGTCGAATAGTGTTCGGCTATCCCGGAGTGACGGCTGTGCGGCACATCCAGCCCCAGGAAGGTGATGGCTTCATGGCGCATATTATCCAGCAACAGGCGGGCGGCAACCTGTGAGTAGTCGGGTTCGCTGTCGATCAGGGTGCGGGCGCACATCACCAGTGCGGCGCCCAGGTCCTTTTCGCTGATGCCATCGAACAGGCTGCGCAGGCTTTCATCCAGCAGGCGTTGCGCATCGACATCCTCCAGCGCTTCACAGGCCTCGTCGAACCGGGCCTTCAGTGTGGCGATGTCGAGCGGACGTTTTTCACCATTGCTCATAGTGATATGCAGCTTTGGCTGGTCGTCCTGTTGCGGGGCTTGCTGCTGTCTGGCGGCACGTTTTTCCGCCTGCTGCTCGCGATACAGCACATAGGCACGGGCAATCTTGTGTTCGCCGCTGCGCATCAGTTCCAGTTCCACCTGGTCCTGAATATCCTCGATATGTACGACACCGCCATCCGGCGAGCGACGGAACAGGGCTTCTTCGACACCACGGCTGAGACGCGCAACGGTTTCATGGATTCGGCTTGAGGCAGCCGCGTGACCGCCTTCTACGGCAAGGAATGCCTTGGTCAGGGCCACCGTGATCTTGGAAGGATCAAAGCGGGTGATCTTGCCGTTGCGACGGATAACCTTGTAGCGATCATCATAGATCGTGGTAGTTCCCGGTAGTCCTGCGCCGTCTGCGATAACCGGGTTGACGGATGGGGTTTGCTGGGTGTCGCCCTGGATCTCTGTGTGCATCTGCGCTCCTCGTCCTGTTGTTTTCTGGATGACCGGGACGGCGCAGACAGAGTGGGGAACAGGACGGCAGGGATTCAGCAGCCGGGCAAGCGATCCTCCACCCGGCGATCTTGACGCGAGACCCGGGGTACGGAATCCAGCTGGATTCCAGGCTCCCAGGTATTCGGACTCGGGGGCATAAGTCCCCCCATACCGCTGCGCGACAGTCCCGGATTCTCACCGGGTTCCCTGTGACATCAAACACAACATGTAGTGTTTGAGCTGGAGCTTGGCTACAAGATAACGGAAGAATTCCGGATTAGCAAGGGGCGGTTGAAATTTGTCTCCAGCACTCCCATCTCATTACCGGGACATTTGATTTCTACTGCATGAGGGAGGTAATACCATGACGAGACTCGCATATCTTGGCCAGGGGCTGGACCGTGCATGGGAGTCCCTGGCAGAAGGCTGGCGACAGCTGCGTCAGGGAGCTTCGCAGGCCATTACGCGCTTTCACCCGCTGCGCAAGCGCAAGGATGAAGTGGGAAGTGTCGAGGACGACATCATGCAGCGGACGCTGCAATGGGGTGTTGTTGCCGCCGAGGTTGAGGAGCGCGATGACGAAATTATCGTCAAGCTGGAAGTCCCCGGGCTGGAGCCAGAGGATTTTGATATCAATGTTGCCAACGATCTGCTTGTCATTCAGGGTGAAAAGCGCATGGAACGCGAACAGAAACGCGGCCAGTACCATGTGATGGAGTGTGCGTACGGTAGCTTTGAGCGGACTATCCCTCTGCCGCGCAGCGTTGAAGCCTCGGGCGTGAAAGCCCGTTACCGACGTGGTGTGCTGACAGTTCGTTTGCCGATTGCCGAGTCAGCCCGCGTCCGGCGG
>NZ_JBTTIO010000018.1:0-2727 GCF_058323355.1 Thiogranum sp. | reverse complement strand
GATTGATCTGGGAGACGGA
Organism: Thiogranum sp.; assembly: GCF_058323355.1. Taxonomy (NCBI): domain Bacteria; kingdom Pseudomonadati; phylum Pseudomonadota; class Gammaproteobacteria; order Chromatiales; family Ectothiorhodospiraceae; genus Thiogranum; species Thiogranum sp. The sequence continues at coordinate 2,708 of NZ_JBTTIO010000018.1, read as the reverse complement.
AGAACCAATGATGCCTGGCACCATCAGCTTCAGAATCTTCCTCACACCTGCATCGCGAACGCCCCAGCGAGGCCGGGGCAACAGGCGAATCCGCGCCAGTGACGGCAGCAGAAATGCCAGCTGCACAAAACCGGCCACGAACACACCCCAGGCCACGCCGACCATGGGTTGTTCCAGTTGCGGTGAAATCACGAGGGCTGCCGTAATCAGCACCACATTCAGCCACACCGGCGTAAAGGCCGCCGCGGCAAAACGGCCATAACTGTTGAGAATTCCTGCCGCGAACGCGACCAGCGCCATGAACAGCAGGTAGGGGAAGGTAAACCGCAACATATAGGCGGTCAGGTCGAATTTGAGCGGGTCAGACCAGAAGCCCGGTGCAAACACCGTCACCAGCACCGGGCTGGCCAGTACCCCGACCAGCACCAGCAGCCCCAGCAGGCCCAGCAAGGTACCGGCCACATAGTCCACCAGTGCCTGCACCTCGCCGTGTTCGCGCTGTGTCCGGTACTCCGACAGCACAGGCACAAACGCCTGCGAAAATGCGCCTTCTGCGAATAAACGTCGAGTAAAATTCGGGATCTTGAAAGCAACAAAGAAAGCATCCATGCCCGCGCTGACGCCAAAACGTGCAAGGATCATATCGCGCACCAGCCCCAGTACCCGGGAAACCAGCGTCATGGCGCCAACAACAGCCGTGCTGCGGAACATTTTACCGCTCATCAATGCGCCCCGCAGGGTGCGAAATGATTGACAAATCGGGCAGATTTCCGCATAGTGCCCGGCTCTTCGGAACCAGGAACAGGAGAAAGATTTTGGCAAATTCGGCCCAAGCCCGTAAACGCGCCCGCCAGGCAGAGAACCGCCGCCAGCGCAATGCAAGCCAGCGCTCCATGCTGCGCACCTACATCAAGAACGTCGTCAAGGCGGTTGCCGCCGGTGACGCCGAAGCCGCCCAGGCCGCCTACCGGAAGGCTGTACCGGTCATCGACAAATCTGTCGGGAAAGGCCTCATTCACAAGAACAAGGCGGCTCGCCAAAAGAGCCGTCTTGGTCAGCACGTCCGCGCGCTGCAAAGCTGATAGCGGATTGTTTCCTGGTTCCGAAAGCCGGTCGCTGACCGGCTTTTTTAATGGCCTCGTAACACTCAAAGCAGCACCAGGTTATCGCGGTGAATCAGTTCGGGTTCGTCGACATAGCCCAGCAGTTGCTCAATCTGCTCGCTGGCGTGGCCCATAATACGACGCGCCTCGTCGGCACTGTAATTCACCAGCCCGCGCGCCACCTGCCGCCCCTGCGGATCGACACAACTCACCAGTTCACCGCGCTGGAAATTCCCTTCCACGGCCGACACACCGACCGCCAGCAGACTGGAGCCGGACTCTTTCAGTACGCGTACAGCGCCGGCATCCAGCTTCAGCGAGCCTTTTGATTGCAGTTGCCCGGCCAGCCACTGCTTGCGTGACACCAGCCGGCCGCTGGCCGGATACACCAACGTGCCCAGTTCGGCACCGTCTGCCATCTGCTCCAGTACCTGCGCCTCGCGCCCCGATGCAATCCAGGTGGCTGCACCCGAACGCGCCGCAAGTTCTGCCGCGGCAACCTTGGTTGCCATACCGCCACTGCCCAGCCCGCTGCTGCTGGCACTTCCCGCCGCTGCCTTCAATACCGCATCACCCGCCTGCGCTTCACGGATCAACTGCGCATCCGGATGCTCCGTCGGGTCAGCATCGTAAACTCCGGCCTTGTCGGTCAGGATCACCAGCAGATCGGCCTCGACCAGATTCGCCACCAGTGCCGCCAGCGTGTCATTGTCGCCAAACCGCAGTTCGTCGCAGGCCACGGTGTCGTTTTCATTGACGACCGGCACAGTACCCAGCTCCAGCAGTTTGCACAGGGTACTGCGGGCATTCAGGTAACGGGTGCGATTCACGAGATCATCGTGGGTCAACAGCACTTGTGCGGTGTGCAGGCCGTGTGTCTGGAAATGTGATTCCCAGGCCTGCACCAGCCCCATCTGACCCACTGCAGCGGCGGCCTGCTGGGCCACCAGTTGGTGCGGACGCTGTGACCAGCCGAGCCGGTTCATGCCTTCCGCTACTGCACCGGACGACACCAGCACCAGTTCGCAACCTCGTTCACGCAGCGCGTGCATTTGCTCGACCCACCCGGCTATTGCCTTGCGGTCCAGTCCTGCACCGTTGTTGGTCAGCAGCGCGCTGCCAATCTTCACCACCCAGCGCCCGGGGCCGACCTTGCGCCCGGCCTTACCGATAGTTTGTCGGCGGGAATCACTCATCGGACGCTACGTTTTCCGTCTCCTCTGTGGCGGCCTGCCGGCGCGCCTCGATCACATCCATAATGGCGTACACCAGTTCACGTGTACCCAGCTTTGCCAGTGCGGAGATTTCAAATACCGTCCCCTGCCAGTCGAGTCGCTCGACAATGCCCTGGCGTAACGCTTTGCGCTCATCTTCCGGCACCATATCGATTTTATTCAGCACCAGCCAGCGCTCACGCCCGCCCAGTTCGGTACTGAATTTTTCCAGTTCATGGGCGATGGCTTTTACGTCATCGACCGGGTCACTGCCGTCCAGCGGCGCGACATCAACCAGGTGCAGCAACAGGCCGGTACGCGACAGGTGCTTGAGGAACTGCACACCCAGCCCGGCACCTTCCGCGGCACCCTCGATCAACCCCGGAATATC
>NZ_JBTTIO010000017.1:0-58467 GCF_058323355.1 Thiogranum sp. | reverse complement strand
GGGGTCGGGGTTTTTTGGGGGGGGTTTTCCGCGGGGCGCGGGCGGGCACCCAGTGTTTAACTCGCCGGGTCGGCCGCCCCCCCCCGGCATGACGGATTTTATTAATGTTTTTTGTAGATTATTTATATAACTAATTGTATTAAAATGCTTTAAATAATGTATTGAAGTTTTGTGTGGTGATGGACGCCAGTTCATCAAATGATTCGCCACGCAGTTCAGCCAGGTATTCCGCCACATGACGGACATACGCCGGCCGGTTGCTTTTGCCACGTTTCGGTACCGGCGCCAGGTAGGGTGAATCGGTTTCCACCAGCATTCGATCGGCGGGAACCTGTTTTGCCACGGCTTTAAGCTCGACGGCATTTTTGAATGTCACAATTCCGGAAAATGAGATATGAAAATTCATATCCATGGCGGCTTTCGCCATCTCCCAGTCTTCGGTAAAGCAGTGCAGCACACCACCTGTTTCGCGCGCACCCTCCTCCTTGAGAATACGTAACGTGTCTTCCTTTGCCGCACGGGTATGTACGATGAGTGGCTTGCGGGTCGCGCGGGCAGCGCGGATATGCCGCCGGAAACGCTCGCGCTGCCAGCCGGTATCACCTTCAATGCGGAAATAATCCAGCCCGGTTTCTCCGATAGCGACAATGCGTGCGTTGTCGGCGAGCGAGACCAGCCGTTCTTCGTCCGGGTCTTCACCCTCCACGCCATCCGGATGCACTCCCACCGAGGCCAGAATCTGCGGGTATGGCGCTATCAGGTCTATCATGGCCGGGAAGCGTTCCAGGCTTATCGATACGCACAGCATTTGCTGTACATCGGCGGCCTGTGCCTCGGACACCACATCATCGAGGGTTTCACCTTCCAGCCGCAGAAGATCGAGATGGCAATGAGAATCAACCAGCATGTCGGGCAACCTTGCTAAATCAGAAATACAACCGGGACCGATTGTGGAATATTACATGGTATGAGTGGGACGGTCCGCTGTCAGCGCACCGGCGAGATAGGTTTCGATTTTCTTCTGTGCCGAACCACCGTCATTATCACTGAACTGTACGCCGATACCGGCCGCACGCGCCCCTTGCGCGCCCCGGGGCGTAATCCAGATGATCTTGCCGGCCACAGGAATCTTTTCCGGTTCGTCCATCAGTGTCAACAGCATGAAGACCTCGTCGCCGAGCTGGTAGGTTTTATTGGTGGGAATGAACAGGCCCCCGTTCTTGACGAAGGGCATGTAGGCGGCATAGAGCGCGCTCTTGTCCTTGATCGTCAGGGAGAGGATGCCCTGCCTGGCTCCGCCACCGGGTTTCATTGCCATAACTTACCTGCTACCTTGCGTGACATTATTTTGACGTCTTGTCGGCATAGCCGCCCAGCGTATCAACAGATCCTCCAGCGCCAGCTGGCGATTCAGGCCGGAACCCAGCGCATTCATCGTGCTGTCAATACGATCCAGCAGCGCATAGAGATTTTGACAGTCTACCGACTCTACAACGGTCTGCAACTTTTGCGCCAGTTTTCCTGCCGGTTCATCGGCAGCCGCCAGCCGGGTACGGATCAGCCACTGCATCCACTGACGCCACCCTTCCAGTCGCAATGCCACATCGTCGCCCTGCCAGTCACTGGCGACGGCCAGCGGATCAAGGCGGCCTTCGCTGACACCCTGCAATTGGTCCAGGCATTCAGCCATCAGCGCCTCGGCACCGCTTTCATGTAATGCCAGTGCGCGCAATGGCGCGCCACCGGCAATTAACAGGCTGCGCGTGGCAGCGTCCCCCTCAAGGCCGTGTGCCGCCAGCCAGCCGAGTGCCTGTTCGTGCTGTGGCAGTGGAACCTGTCGCTGCTGACAGCGGCTGCGCACGGTCGCCATTAACCGGCCCGGCGCGGCACTCTCAAGCATCAGCAGGGTATTGGACGTCGGTTCTTCGAGTGTTTTCAGCAGGCTGTTTGCTGCATTGACGTTCATGGCTTCAGCAGGCCTGATGATAGCGATCTTGTAGCGTCCGCCATGACTGGTGATAGCCAGCCCGGCACACAGGGAACGCACCTGGTCGACCTTGATGGCCTTGCCCGCTTCTTCCGGTTCCAGGACCAGCAGATCGGGATGTGTTCCTGCGCGCAGCCAGCCGCAGGCGGCGCATTGCCCGCACGGCGTGCCCTGTTCATCCGCTGCTTCACACAACAGTGCGTGAACCACGCGCTCGGCCAGTACATGTTTTCCAACGCCTTCACTGCCTGTCAGCAGCATGGCGTGCGGCATGCGGGACTGCAGGCGCGCCCGGTTAATCTGTTGCCAGACCGGTTCCAGCCAGGGGGTGTCAGCGGCCACGCTGCTCAACCTCTGTACGCTGAGTCGCCAGCAGTTCTTCAATCAGCGTATCAAGCTGGCGCTGAACCTGGTTCAGTTGCTGTGACGCATCGACAATGCGGAACCGCCGTGGATCCTGTTTTGCACGTTGCAGGTAGGTATCACGCACGGCATTGAAAAACGACTGCTGCTCCTGCTCGAAACGATCCAGTTCACCGCGTTTGCCGGCACGCGCCAGTCCGGTCTCAACCGGCAGGTCGAACAGGATGGTCATGTCCGGTTGAAACCCCCGTTGTACCCAGGCCTCCAGTTCGGCTATACGTTGCATGTCGATACCGCGCCCACCGCCCTGGTAGGCATAGGTGGCGTCTGTGAAGCGATCGCATAACACCCATTCACCGGCCTGCAGGGCGGGCAGGATGACTTCGTTGAGGTGTTGCGCGCGCGCCGCGAACATCAGCAGCAGTTCGGTATCGGCGTGCATGCCGTCACTGGAAGGGTCGAGCAGCAGTTCACGGATGCGTTCGCCCGGTTTTGTCCCGCCCGGTTCACGCGTGACGCGCAAGCTGATGCCGGCCGCTTCAAGGCGCGCGGCAAGGTAAGCCGCATTGGTGGACTTGCCCGCGCCCTCGCCTCCTTCGAGCGTAATAAAACGACCTGTGCAGGTTGCGGTGTTCACAGCATCAGCGCCTTTTTCTCTGGTACTTGTCCACGGCACGGTTATGTGCGCCAAGTGTTGCGGAAAACTGGTGGCTGCCGTCGCCACGCGCCACGAAGTACAGGCTGTCGCCGGGCGCCGGGTGTAACACGGCGCGTATGGCATCCTTGCCCGGCATGGCTATGGGTGTCGGCGGCAGACCGGCGCGCGTGTAGGTGTTATACGGCGTATCCCTGCGCAAGTCACGGAAACGAATATCGCCATCGAAGCTTTCCCCGATGCCATAGATGACCGTGGGATCGGTTTGCAGGCGCATGCCCTTTCTGAGTCGGCGGACGAAAACCCCGGCAATCTGCGGTCGTTCTGAAGCAAGACCGGTTTCCTTTTCCACGATCGAGGCAAGAATCAGGGCCTCGTAGGGCGTTTTCAATGGAAGGTCCGCTTCACGTTTTGACCATTCGGCATCGAGGAAGATTTCCATGTCACGGAAGGCACGCCGCAGCACATCGACATCGCGGGTGCCGCGCGGGTAATGATACGTCTCTGGCAGAAAGCGTCCTTCCGGGTGCAGGCCGGGGTAACCGATGGCCTGCATCACGGTTTCGCCCTTGTGATCGGGCAGTGTCTGTTCAAGCGCGGGGGCCTCGGCAATACGTCGCATCATGTCACGAAAGGTATCACCCTCGATCAGGGTCAGCGCATATTGCAGCACCTGCCCTTCGGTGAGTTGCCGCAGTAACTGCTCCGGGAGCAGGCCGGGAGGCAGCGCATATTCACCTGCCTTGATCCTGCCATCGACACCCTGCCAGCGCGCCAGCAGCACCAGCCAGGTCGGGTGCTCCAGCACACCGCGTGCATGCAGTTCGGCGGCGACCGATTTGAAGGAAGCACCGGGCCTGACCAGCAGGGGAATATCCTGGTCACCGGTGACCAGAGGGGTGTTACGAAAACTGTCGAACTCCATTGCCAGCCAGGCGCCGGCAAAACTGGCCAGTAGCAACAACAGACCTGCCAGCCGGAACAGGCGGTCTTTTACACGCGGTCTGGCGGGGTTACTGAGCGTCACGTCGCGTACCAGGTCTTGTTGTTATGGTCGTCATAGTCTTGCAGCAGGGTTTGCAGGCGACGCGTGAATGTTCCGACAGGATATTCACCCACATCATCTATCCTCACCACAGGCCAGATACCCATCAGGCTGTTGCAGATAAAAATCTCGCTGGCCTGCTGCACATCCTGTCTGGAAAGATAACCGGTTTCAAGCGCCAGGGATGCCTCATTGGCGATATCGATAATGATGGAGCGCATCACACCGGCCACGCCGCAGTTATCCAGGCGCGGGGTTTTCAACACGCCATTGTGCACCAGAAACAGATTGCTCATGGTGCCTTCGATAATATGACCCTGCGTGTCACACAACAGGCCTTCACGAATGGCATCAGCCTGCCATTCGCGCCGCGCCAGCACCTGCTCCAGGCGGTTCAGGTGCTTTATGCCGGCGAGTTGCGGCTGGATAGCCAGCTGTGTACGGCACAACTGTACCCGGACACCTTGCCAGTCAGGCTCTGCGGGCCAGTGCGGAAGGTCTGAATGACACAGGATACGTCGCACAGGCAAGCTGTTATCGCTCACATAACCACGCTGACTACTGCCCCGCGTGAGGATGAGTTTGAGTACGCCTGTGTGCCGGTTGGCGGCGAATGCCGTGACTTCTTCGCGAAGCGCGGGCCAGTCAATGGAGGGAAAACCCAGCCGTTCGCAGCCGGCGGCAAGGCGGGTGTAATGACGCTCGCAGAACGGCAGCTGGCCTGCCTGTATGGCAAATGTTTCAAATAAACCGTCACCATATTGCAGGCCCCGGTCATTCACCGGCACCATGCTGGCAGGCCTGCCATCGACAAGACAGCAGGTCACGCCCCGTCTCCTGCCAGTGCACGTAACATGGCGTCTGCCTTGGCGCGGGTTTCTTCCAGCTCGTGCTGCGGATTCGAGTCGGCTACGATACCGGCGCCGGTGCGAAAGCCCAGGCGGTCTCCATTGCGCACCAGCGTGCGGATCAGAATATTGAGATCAAGGCTGCCATCACGATTCAGGTAGCCCATTGAACCGGTATAGGCGCCACGCCCGCTGCCCTCCAGTGCGGCAATGATTTCCATGCAGCGGACTTTGGGACAGCCGGTAATGGTGCCGCCCGGGAAGACAGCGCGAATCACCTCACCCGGGGTAACGTCAGGGCGTGGCGTGGCGCAAACATTGGAAACAATGTGATGCACACTGGCGTAGGATTCGAGCACCATCAGTTCACTGACCTTGACGCTGCCGGGTACGGCAATGCGCCCGAGATCGTTGCGCTCCAGGTCGATCAGCATGATGTGTTCGGCGCGTTCCTTGGGGTGTGCCATGAGCTCGCGCGACAACGCCGAATCTTCCTGCGCGTTACCCGCCCGCGGGCGGGTACCGGCAATCGGTCGGGTTTGCACCTGCCTGTCACGCACCTCGACCAGTCGCTCCGGTGATGAACTCAGAACAGCGTTGTCGCCGAAGCTGGCCAGCCCGTTGAACGGCCCCGGGTTGGCGGCACGCAGGCGCCGGTACAATTGTGCGGTGCTGGTGTTCGCCGGCCAGTCACCTGTCCAGGCACGTGACAGGTTTACCTGGAAAACATCCCCGTCACGAATGTAGTCGAGTATCTGCCCGACGGCTCGCGTGTAGTTTTCGTCCGGCTGTTCGCGAAGGGTTATGGCGAAAGCATGCCGGTTGTTGTCGTTAGCCGGTAATTGATCCAGGTCTGTGCGCATCTGTTCCAGTAACGCCCGCTGTTCCGACACCAGCGTTGCCTGCCCGCTTTTGTGATCGAAAATAATGGCTGCAGGGAAGCGTGTGGCACTGGCGACAGGCAATCCGCTGTTATCGGCCGGCAGCTTCAGGCGGGGTTCTATCTGCCCGGCCAGTTCGTAGGACAGGTACAGAAACCAGCCGCCACGAAACGGTAACTCCGTCGCCTGCGCAGGGACTTCTGTTATCCGTTCGGCGCGCCAGGCCAGATCCAGCTGGGCAAGAAAATCGAAGGCATCGATATCCCGCAGTTCGATGCTGGCGCCAGGAAAGGCAAACAGGATGTCATAGCGACCCTGCTGACCGGCCGCGGCACTTTCCAGCAAGTGGGGATAGCGCGCCGGGCAGGCCTCGTGCAGCGCCAGCAGGTCAGGGGCTTTTGCCAGACGGACGTGCCATAAGTCTGCAGCGGGCTTTGCTCCGGCCGCATGAGCATGACGCGTATGGCAGGGGTCAGGATTCATCGCCACCACAGGCCGGCAGCCGGGTCACCGGAGTTTCGAGAAAGCCAGCGTTCCGTTGGTACCGCCAAACCCGAACGAGTTGGAAATGGCGATATCGATTCTCATCTGACGGGCTTCGTTGGGTACGAAATCGAGGTCACAGGCCGGGTCCGGGGTAAACTGGTTGATGGTCGGCGGCGCCACCTGGTCGCGAATCGCCAGTATCGAGAATACCGCCTCGATGCCGCCGGCTGCGCCCAGCAGGTGACCGGTCATGGACTTGGTGGAACTGATCGCCACACGGGAAGCATGACCCCCCATGGCAATCCTGATGGCGCTGACCTCGGCGATATCTCCCGCGGGGGTTGAAGTGCCGTGTGCGTTAATGTAATCGACATCGTCCGGGTTAAGGCCGGCATCACGCAACGCATTGCGCATGCAGCGTGCCGCACCTTCGCCATTCGGCGAAGGCTGTGTCATGTGATAGGCGTCGCCACTCATACCATAGCCCACCACTTCGGCATAAATCCTGGCGCCACGCGCCCGGGCGTATTCGTATTCTTCCAGCACCAGCACACCGGCACCGTCACCGAGCACAAACCCGTCGCGATCGAGGTCCCAGGGGCGGCTTGCCGCCTGTGGATCGTCATTCCGCGTGGACAGTGCCTTGGCGGCGGCGAAACCACCCAGCCCGGTGTGTGTCGTCGCCATTTCCGCGCCACCGGCCACCATCGCATCGGCATCGCCATAGGCAATGATGCGTGCGGCTTCGCCGATACTGTGGGTGCCGGTCGAACAGGCGGTCACCATGGCCATATTGGGTCCTTTCAGACCAAACATGATCGACAGGTTGCCGGAGATCATATTGATGATATTGGACGGCACAAAGAAGGGTGAAATCTTTCGCGGACCGCCATCAAGATAGGCCTGATAGTTTTTCTCGATACCGGGCAGACCGCCGATCCCGGCGCCCAGTGAAACACCGATACGCTCGGCGTTGGCATCCGTGATTTCCAGGTCGGCGTCACGGATTGCCTGTACACCTGCCGCCACCCCGTAATGGATAAAGGTATCCATTTTCCGGGCGTCCTTCTTCGACACGTATTGCGTAATATCGAAGTTCTGGACACTGCCACCGAAACGCACCGGGAACGCAGACACATCGAATGAAGTAATCGGCCGAATACCGCTCTTGCCAGAGACAATATTTTCCCAGGTTTCGGGTACTGTCAGACCGACCGGCGTGACAGCGCCCAGACCCGTAACTACGACACGGCGCTTGGACACAGTGCGTTACTCCAGTCTGTAAACAAAATGGTGGTGACTAAAAGACCAGAACGCCGGCACCCTTGCGGGTGACCAGCGTTCTGTACTCGACAAAGGCGGTGGTTAACCGAGGTGGGCGCTGACGTAGTCAATCGCTTGCTGGACAGTGCCGATCTTTTCTGCCTCGTCATCCGGGATTTCGCACTCGAACTCTTCTTCAAGCGCCATAACCAGTTCCACGGTATCCAGGGAGTCCGCGCCCAGGTCATCTACAAATGACGCTTCGTTGGTGACAGAGTCCTCGCTGACATCCAACTGCTCGACGACTATCTTCTTGACGCGTTCTTCAACATTACTCATCGCTGAAATTTCCTCAGTTAATTTATATTCATTCCTGACTGCGCGCGTATTTTAGAGAAAAGGTCATAGCCACGCCAGTCATACAGTTATCATTAATTTGTCGCAGATCAAAAATCCTGACAATGACCCCGGAACGACAAATTGTAAATAATATTATCTATATTTAATAATATCTTATGCCACATAGTTAAACATCAACTTATTCGTCGTACCGGCAAACCCTGGATCACGGCCTGCACTGGAGTGCCGGATATTGCGGCTAGGCCATAAACATACCGCCATTCACGTGCAGGGTTTCGCCGGTGATATAACCGGCCTGTGACGATGCCAGGAAGGCGACAGCCGCTGCAATGTCCCCGGCCTCGCCGAGGCGCGCCAGCGGCACCTGGCCAACCAGCATCTTGCGTTGTTCCTCCGGCAGCGCACGGGTCATGTCGGTATCAATGAAGCCGGGGGCGACGGCATTGACCGTAATCCCGCGCGATCCGACTTCCCGCGCCAGCGATTTGGTAAAACCGAGCATACCCGCCTTGGCCGCGGAGTAGTTGGCCTGACCGGGGTTGCCGGTGGAGCCTACGACGGAAGCAATATTGATAATCCGCCCCTGCCTTGCTTTCATCATACCGCGCAGTACCGCCTTGCTGAGACGGAACACCGACGTCAGGTTGGTGTCGATCACATCGTTCCACTCGTCTTCTTTCATGCGCATGAGCAGGTTATCACGTGTGATGCCGGCATTATTCACCAGGATCGTCGGTGAGCCGCCGAATTTTTCCTTGATGGCTGCCATGCAGGCGTCAACGGATTCGACATCGGTCACATTCAACGCAAGCCCCAGGCCGGTAATACGCTGTTCGTCAAAATCTGCCTGTATCGCCGCCGCACCTTTTTCGGTTGTTGCCGTACCGACAACGCGCGCACCCTGTTTTCCCAGCGTGCGTGCAATCGCCTGGCCTATTCCACGGCTTGCGCCGGTCACCAGCGCAATCTGTTCGTCCAACGACATGCTTTTGCTCCTTCGTGTTCAGCTGATCGAGGCGATGGCCCTGTCCAGATCCTCAGCCGTCTGGATCGGCATCGCGCCCAGCGATTTTTCAATACGTTTGGTCAACCCTGCCAGCACCTTGCCCGGGCCGGCTTCCACCAGCATGCTGACACCCTGTGCATGCATGGCGCGCACACACTCGACCCAGCGCACGGGACGGTACAACTGCGCTGCCAGCACTTCGCGAATGGCTGCCGGATCATCGTGCGAGCTGGCATCGACGTTGTGAATTACGGGAATCGCAGGCGCCTGGATTTCGATGCCTGCCAGTCGTTCAGCCAGTTGTTCCGCGGCAGGTTGCATCAGGCTGCAGTGCGACGGGACGGATACCGGTAATGGCAAGGCCCGCTTCGCGCCGGCGGCTTTGGCGAGTGCCATGGCGCGTTCGACAGCGGCTTTATTGCCTGCAATCACCACCTGCCCCGGCGAGTTGTAGTTGACGGCGCTGACCACTTCGTCCTGTGCCGCCTCGGCGCACACAGACTCGACCTGTTCATCCGCAAGCCCCAGTATGGCGGCCATGGCGCCAACACCGGCCGGCACGGCGTTCTGCATGTACTCACCACGTTTTTCAACCAGTGCGACTGCATCGGCAAAAGACATGGCGCCGGCACACACCAGTGCGGTGTATTCACCCAGGCTGTGCCCGGCCATCAGCGCGGGACGTGTTTCGGTTTTTGCCTGCCAGCAGCGCCAGGTCGCGACACCGGCTGTTAACATCGCCGGCTGCGTACAGGCGGTCTGGTTCAGAGACTCAGCCGGGCCGTTTTGTACGCGCTCCCAGAGGTCGTAACCCAGTACGGTCGATGCCTCGGCAAAGGTTTCACCGACCTGCGGGAAAGCATCGGCCAGTGCCGACAACATACCGACGGATTGTGAACCCTGCCCGGGGAATACCATGGCAAGTGCTGGCTGCGTATTTGAAGTAGTCATAGCCTGGACGAATAAATCAGAATTTGAGAAGAATGGAACCCCAGGTGAAACCGCCGCCGAAGGCTTCCATCAGCAGGGTTTCACCGGGTTTGATGCGACCGTCACGTACGGCCACATCGAGCGCGAGTGGTACCGACGCACTGGAGGTATTGCCGTGTTCATCCACGGTTACCACGACGTTGTCCATGGACATACCGAGTTTCTTCGCCGTCGCCTGAATAATGCGGATATTGGCCTGGTGCGGAATCAGCCAGTCGATATCGGACTTTTCCAGGTTGTTGGCTTCAAGTGTCTCGTCGACAATACGTCCCAGCGTATTCACCGCGACCTTGAATACCTCGTTGCCTTTCATGGTCACGTAACCGTTGCCGTCCCTGAGACTGTCGTAACCCTGACTGACGCCACCGGGGACGGTCAGCAGGTGTTCATAGGCGCCATCGGCGTGCAGGTGCGTGGAAAGGATGCCGGGTTCCTCACTGGCTTCCAGGATAACCGCACCCGCGCCATCGCCAAACAGCACGCAGGTGCTGCGGTCGGTCCAGTCCAGTACCCGGGAAAGGGTTTCTGCGCCGACCACCAGCGCACATTTCGCTGCACCGGTGCGAATGAACTTGTCTGCGATACCCAGTGCATAGACAAAGCCGGTACATACCGCCTGAACATCAAACGCTGCGCAACCGTGCCGGTCGAGTCGCTTTTGCAACAGGCAGGCGGTACTGGGGAATACGCGGTCGGCAGTGGTGGTGGCGACAATGATCAGGTCGATGTCCTGCGCATCACGGCCCGCGGCATCCAGTGCGCGGCGTGCGGCGTGTTCGGCCAGGTCGACCGTGTTCTGCCCTTCAACAGCAACGTGGCGTTTGCTGATGCCGGTGCGTTCGCGTATCCACTGGTCTGTGGTGTCGACGATCTTTTCCAGATCCTTGTTGGTCAGAACCTTGTCCGGAAGGTATCCGCCTGTCCCTGTAATGCGTGCGTACATCAGCCTGTCTGCCTTTCCGAGAGAATAACGTGTAGCCGGGACTTGATGCGTTCCGGTACGTTCTGTTCGACGACCTCGGCCGCCACGTTGATAGCATTGCTGAAGGCCAGTACATCCGCCCCGCCGTGGCTCTTGATCACCGAGCCGCGTAAACCGAGCAGACTGGCCCCATTATAGCGTCGTGGATCGATCTGTCGGCGAAAGGCTTTCAGTACCGGCAAGGCAAACAGTGCAACCATACGGGTGAGGATATTGCGCGTGAACTCTTTCTTGATGAAGTGGGCGATCATTTTTGCCACGCCTTCACTGGTCTTCAGTGCGATATTGCCCACGAAACCGTCACACACCACTACGTCTACATCGCCGCAGTATACATCGGTACCTTCGACGAAACCGACATAGTTCAGGGCGCCGGACGACAGCAGGCCGGCGGCCTCCTTGACGGTCTCGTTGCCCTTCATTTCTTCTTCGCCAACGTTGAGCAATCCCACACGTGGTGCTTCGTTATGGTCCAGCGCACTGGCCAGCACCGAGCCCATCAGCCCGAACTGAAACAGCTGTTCAGGTGTGCTGTCGATATTGGCGCCCAGGTCCAGCATCCAGGTATGGCCGTGGATGGAGGGTAACGAGGTGCATATGGCAGGACGATCAATGCCTGGCAGGGTCTTCAGCACGTAGCGTGCCGTTGCCATCAGGGCGCCGGTATTGCCTGCACTGACACACGCCTGCGCCCGCCCTTCCTTGACCATATTAATGGCCACGCGCATGGAAGAATCTTTCTTGAAGCGCAGGGCATGTGAGGCCAGTTCATCCATTTCCACGTGTTGCGAGGCGTGCTGGAGTGTCAGGCGTGGATGGGTTGCCAGACCCAGGTCGTCAAGTGCGCGGCTGATGACAGCCTCGTCGCCGACCAGCAGCAATTCAATATCGCTACGCTTTTGCAGCACAGACTTCGCGGCAGGCAACACCACATCGACACCGTGGTCACCACCCATCACATCCAGCGCAATAGTAATTTTTTCAGTCATGCACTAAAAAACACACGCTGCCCCCGTAACCGGGAAGCAGCGTGTCCTGTAGTAATAACGAATACCCGGGACCCGCAAAGCGGATCAGTCGAGGTCTTTATTAACAACCTTGCGACCGCGGTAATAACCGTCGGGACTGATGTGATGGCGCAGATGGGTTTCCCCTGTGGTCTGCTCGACAGACAGCGCCGCGCCCTTCAGGCTGTCGTGCGAACGGCGCATGCCACGCCGGGAAGGGGTCTTGCGGCTCTTTTGTACTGCCATGAGTCTATCTCCTGCTTGCTAAAGCGTCTTTCAGCGTTTCAGTTTTTCCAGTGCCGCAAAAGGATTTCCCTTTTCCGGTACCGGCTGGTTCAGATGGTTTGCCCGGCAACGTTCCGCGCCCTGGTGTATCGGGACAGACGGCACGGCCAGCAACACCTCGTCTTCAATCACATCGAAGGTTTTCAGTGGATCGCCGGTCACCAGCATAGGCTCGTAACCTTCCGGCAACTGTGCCATCTCGTCATCACTGTTGATGATGCCGAGGCTGAAGCCAAGGTCGAGTGGAAAGCTCAGCCTGCCGAGACAACGCTGGCAGACCAGACTGATTTCGCCCTTGATCCTGCCCTTCAATGTGCGGATCCGTCGCTCGTCGAGATTGAACTGCAACTCGACACTGAGCTCGCCTTCTTTCGAGGCCAGTAATGGCGCAAGCCGATCCATTTGATCAACCGCTACCACACCGCGAAAGGAGCGACCCACATCGGCAAGCCCCATGGGCTCGATTTGCTCCGGCAGACGATCCAACATAAGCGCGCCATGATACTCGCTGGCAAGGCGTGCTGTCAAAGCTAAAATGCTGAAAAACCGGTATGTTAGCAACAGGTACACGGATGCCCTGTCTACCTGCCGTGGCCACGAATCTCCCTTCGCCGGCCGCTTCGTGTATGGTTGACAGGCGCACGGGTTTTACGTAGAAAAACAAGCTCTTTGGCGTGTTTTTCACCCGCTGGCGGGAAATCCCGCTATGCTCAGGGCAAGCGCCGACAGCTACACGGACGGAAACGGGGGACGCTTGATCAGGAAAATCCTTATTGCCAACCGGGGTGAAATTGCCGTCCGTATTGTGCGTGCCTGCCAGGAAGCCAATATCGAATCGGTGGCGATCTATGCCGAGCCGGACCGTCATGCCCTGCATGTCAAAAAAGCCAGTGAGGCCTATTCTGTCGGCCACGATCCGCTGGCCGGCTACCTGAACGCACACCGTATCGTCAATCTTGCCGTTTCGACCGGCTGTGATGCGCTGCACCCAGGCTACGGCTTTCTGTCCGAAAATCCCCAGCTGGCACACATCTGCGAACGCCGTGGCATTCGCTTCATCGGGCCGCCGGCCGAAGTCATTCGCCGCATGGGCAACAAGATCGAGGCGCGGCGCCTGATGCAGTCGGCCGGCGTGCCGGTGGTTCCAGGCAGTGACGAGAACCTGTCGGGTCTCGATGAAGCCATTGCGCTGGCCAGTGAAATTGGCTATCCGGTAATGCTCAAGGCAACATCAGGTGGCGGCGGTCGTGGAATTCGGCGCTGTAACAACGAAACCGCGCTGCGTAAAAACTATGAACGCGTCCTTTCAGAGGCGACCAAGGCATTCGGCAGCGCTGACATTTTCCTGGAGAAATGCATCGATCGTCCGCGCCATATCGAAGTGCAGATACTGGCCGACAGCCATGGAAATACCATTCACCTGTTTGAGCGCGACTGCTCCATTCAGCGACGCCACCAGAAACTGATCGAAATTGCACCCTCTCCCCAGCTGAATGATGAGCAACGTGAAATGCTCGGGCAATGGGCGATCAGGGCAGCCGAGGCCGCGGGCTATGTGAATGCCGGTACGGTCGAGTTCCTGATGACCGACAAGGGTGAGTTCTTCTTCATGGAAATGAACACCCGCCTGCAGGTCGAACACACGGTAACGGAGACGATTACCGGCATCGATATTGTGGGTGAGCAGATTCGTATCGCCGACAGTCAACCACTGCGCTTTGCCCAGTCGGAAATCAAACGACGCGGTTATGCCATGCAGTTCCGCATCAATGCCGAGGATCCGAAAAATGATTTCCTGCCCAGTTTCGGGCGCATTACCCGTTACTTTGCACCGGGTGGCCCGGGTGTGCGTACCGACGCGGCCATCTACAGCGGCTACACCATCCCGCCCTATTACGACTCCATGTGCGCCAAGATCACTGTGTGGGCACTGGAATGGGATGAACTGATCAACCGCGCCCGGCGCGCCCTGAATGACACCGGCGTATATGGTGTCAAAACCACCATTCCCTACTATCTTGCGGTACTGGATTCTGCAGAGTTCCGCGCGGCAAGCTTTGATACCAGCTTTGTCGAGGCGCACCCCGAACTGGTTAATTACAAGGCCAGCCGCCCGACCCGTGAACTCGCCGCCGTGATTGCCGCTACCATTGCCGCCAACGCAGGATACTGATAACCCCATGAGCAAAGTCAATCTCACCGACGTCATTCTGCGCGATGCCCACCAGTCGCTGATCGCCACCCGTTTGCGCACGGAAGACATGCTGCCGGTCTGCGAACGACTGGATCGAATCGGTTACTGGTCACTGGAAGTCTGGGGTGGTGCGACCTTCGATGCCTGTATTCGTTACCTGAAGGAGGATCCCTGGGAACGCTTGCGGAAACTGCGCGCCGCATTGCCCGGAACACGGTTGCAAATGCTGCTGCGTGGCCAGAACCTGCTCGGTTACCGACACTATTCCGATGATGTGGTGCGCGCCTTTATTGCGTGTGCCGCGGAGAATGGTATAGACGTGTTCCGTATCTTCGATGCACTGAACGATGTCCGCAACCTGGAAACCTCGATTGCTGCGGTCCGCGAGGCAGACAAACATGCCCAGGGCACCATTTGCTATACCACCAGCCCGGTGCATGGCATCGAGCAGTTTGTCAGTATGGCAAAACAGCTGGAAAACCTTGGATGCCACAGCATCGCCGTGAAAGACATGGCAGGTCTGCTCACACCGATGATTACCGCTGAGCTGTTTGATGCGCTGACCGCAGCCGTTTCCCTGCCCATCCACCTGCACATGCACGCGACCGCGGGTGTTGCAGAGATGTGTCACCTGAAGGCCATCGAGAATGGCTGCCGTCATATCGATACTGCCATCTCGGCCTTCTCCGGCGGGGCTTCGCACCCGCCGACGGAAAGCATGGTTGCAGCGTTGCGCAATACGCGCTGGGAAACCGGCCTGGACCTGAAAGCCCTGCAGGAGATCGGTTTCTACTTCCGCGAAGTGCGCAAGAAGTACCACCAGTTTGAAAGCGACATGACCGGGCTGGACACGCGCGTGCAAGTCTACCAGGTGCCGGGCGGTATGATTTCCAACCTGCATACCCAGTTGCGTGAACAGGGCTCGCTGAACCGTATCGAGGAAGTCCTGCAGGAAATACCGCGTGTGCGTGAAGACCTGGGTTACCCGCCGCTGGTTACGCCGACGTCGCAGATTGTCGGTGCACAGGCGGTACTGAATGTATTGACGGGTGAGCGCTACAAGACCATCAGCAACGAAGTAAAACTTTACCTGCAGGGACGCTACGGCCGCGCGCCCGGGCATGTCAACGCCATGGTGCGGCAACAGGCCATTGGCAACGAGGATATCATTGATGTACGCCCCGCTGACCTGCTCGGTGATGAAATGGACCGGCTGCGTGAGGAAACCGCCGACATTGCCAACGGTGAGGAAGATGTCCTCACCTGTGCCATGTTCCCCGAACTTGGCCGTGATTTTCTTACCGAACGTAATGCAAACATCCTGGCGCCGGAGCCGCTGGAACCGGCCAGTACCGATGTGGGTTCACAACCCCGCCCTACCGAGTTTAACGTTACCCTGCACGGCGAAACCTACCATATACAGATCACCGGTACCGGCCATCCCGGTCAGCAGGATCGTCCCTTTTATATGACCGTCGATGGCGTACCCGAGGAAGTACTGGTCGAAACCTTGTCGGAACTGGAAACCCAGGCTACTGACACCACCTCGATCAAGGGCAGCAGGCGCCCGCACGCTACCCATCCCGGTGACGTTGCCACCTCCATGCCCGGCACAGTGATCGATGTGCTGGTCAAGGTGGGTGATATGGTGTCAGCGGGTGACCCGGTGCTGATCACCGAGGCCATGAAAATGGAAACAGAAATCCAGGCGCCGATCAACGGTACGATCAGGACGGTGTATGTTGCCAGGGGGGACAGCGTCAATCCCGACGAGACACTGATCGAGATATCTTCCTGAAATAGCATAAAGATCGGGCGCAAACGGCCGATTTCCTTTTGACGAAGAGCAGGCAAGCTCCGTATCCCGGTAGCTGCATCGGGAAATGCTCTCCGATAAGGAAAACTACGGCACCTGGCAGCTCATCGGACGAAATAGCAGGCGCCCGGGGATTGTATCCGGCAAATGCACGATATTTCACAAAAAATTTTGCTGATCGAGTCATCGGCCACACAGCGGTACGTACTTCAGCAGGCGCTACGCGGTGAAGGCCACGAGGTCAGCGTTGAGGACAGCTACAGCAGCGGTCTGAAACTTCTTCAGGACATTGCCGACAGCTCACAACGCCCTGTATCCATCATCCTCGGCTGGCCGGCACATACTCAGCCGGCTGCCGATGAATTACTCGTTCTCCTCGAACGCGTGCCGCTCACAACCATCCCGGTACTCATTCTTTCTCATGAGCCTGATGCAGCGATAAAACTCTGGGCAAGCCAGCGCCCCTGTACAGCGGTACTCGACTGGTCGGATCGCAGTACGCTCGACGAAACACTGAAGTCACTCTGTACCACGACACCATTACCCGCCATCTCACAACCCGTAATCACAA
Source organism: Thiogranum sp. (assembly GCF_058323355.1). Classification (NCBI taxonomy): domain Bacteria; kingdom Pseudomonadati; phylum Pseudomonadota; class Gammaproteobacteria; order Chromatiales; family Ectothiorhodospiraceae; genus Thiogranum; species Thiogranum sp. The sequence goes on along the minus strand of NZ_JBTTIO010000017.1, from coordinate 41,728 downwards.
ATGACATAAAGCCTGTCCGTCTGCTACTGGTTGATGATTCTCCCAGTGTGCGCTCGTATTACCGCAAGCTGCTTCTTGATCACGGCTACGAAATCGATGTTGCGTCAAACGTGCAGGAAGGTTTTCACAAGGCTGAGCAGGGACAGTACGATATTGCAATCATCGATTACTTCATGCCGGGTGAGAATGGTGATGTCCTGTGTCGCCGGCTTCAGAATCATGCCGCCACCCGCGGTATTGTCATTGCCATGTTCACCGGGACCTATCTTGACCAGGTGATAAAAGATGCGCTCGATGCCGGGGCGACTGAATGCATGTTCAAGAATGAAGTCGATGCCCTGTTCCTGACCCGTATCGCCGCCATGAGCCGTTCGATCCACATCAAGAATTCCATTGAAGCGCAACGCCAGCGATTGCAGAGCATTCTCCATTCTGTCGGCGACGGTGTTTACGGCGTTGACAACGACGGCAGAATTTCATTCATCAACCCGACCGCATTGCGTATTCTGGGTTACGACAATGAAGCGGAGCTGCTTGGTGAAAGCCCGATGAAACGGTTGCACCATTCTGATGAGCATGGACAGACGCTGTCAGTATTATCCAGCAAGCTTGAACGCACATACGGAAAACCCGATATCCTGAAAAACTGGGAAACAGTGTTCTGGACACGCCACAACACGATCCTCCCCGTAGAATGCACCGTGTTTCCCATGTATATGAAAGGTCGGCAGGAAGGTTCTGTGGTTGCATTCCAGGACATCTCGGAGCGAAAGGCATTCGAAGAGAAACTGCGCTGGCAGGCAAGCCATGACGCCCTCACCGAGTTGTTCAACAGGAGGTATTTTGAAGAGCGCCTTGAGGTCGAGTTCGAGCGACTACGCCGAAGCGAAGAGACAAGCGCCCTGCTCTACATCGACCTTGATCGCTTCAAATATATCAACGATACCGCAACCCACGATGCCGGCGACCAACTGCTGATCCAGGTCAGCCAGAGACTGCGCTCCCGCCTGCGCAGCTCAGACACGCTTGCGCGGCTTGGTGGCGATGAGTTCGCCGTATTACTGCGCAACGTTGACCCGCAAATGCTTGACCGGACCGCTGATGCATTCCGCGCCGTGCTCAGTGAAGGGGGGTTCCTCTACCAGGGCCGCAGCTACGATGTGCACGGCAGCGTAGGCGCAGCACTGTTCGATCGGAATACGCCGTCACCCGGGGATGTGCTTGCACACGCGGATATTGCCTGCCATATCGCCAAGAAAGAAGGTGGCAACCACACCCACATCTACGCCGACAGCAGTGACTTCCGTTCCGAGATGGGCCGGGACCTGAACTGGTCTGCGCGCTTGCGCCAGGCCATCGATAATGATCATTTTGAACTGTACTTCCATCCTATCCTGCCCTTGTCTGCCATCGACATGGACAATCTGCCGCAACAATCCGGTGCGATATGGGAGGAAATTGCCCGCAATCCTTCGCAGGTAAAGATGTGCTTCGAGGTTTTGATCCGCTTGAAAGGCCGTGATTCGCTGATCATGCCCGGCGCTTTCCTGCCCACGGCAGAACGCTTTCATTTAATGCCGGAAATCGACTTATGGGTATTACGTCACGCCATTCGTCAGCTTGCGCATTTCGGTGCAGTCTGGAAAGAAGTCATGTTCTCCATCAACCTGGCCGGCCAGAGCCTGGTGAAGCCGGAACTCGTTGACACCATCAAGGGCCTGTTGCACGAGTACAGTGTAAGCCCGTCGGATATATCTTTTGAAATTACCGAGACCAGCGCTATCGCAAACATTCCCGCCGCCCAGAAAGTCATCAATGAGCTGAGCGCGATCGGCTGTCATTTTTCGCTCGATGACTTTGGTACCGGGTTCAGTTCCTTCTCCCACCTCAAGCACCTTGCCGTGGACTGTATCAAGATCGACGGGATGTTTGTGCGTGGCATGACCCATGATCCCACGGATCACGCCATGGTCATCTCCATGAATGATATTGCACATTTCCTCGGCCAGACGACTGTGGCGGAATTCGTCGAGGACCGGGAAACACTTCGGGCACTGGCCAAAACCGGCGTCGACTACGTGCAGGGCTACTACCTGGCCCGCCCTGTATCTGAACAGGTGGCCCGCTGCGAAAGTGCTGGCCGTGACGTGCCGGAATCGACTTCATGACAAACGTCAATCGCCCGCGGTAAGTTGCTGCACGCCTGCCATGTAGGGATGTAGTGCTTCCGGAACAACAACCGACCCGTCTGCCTGCTGGTAGTTCTCCAGCACGGCAACCAGTGTGCGCCCTACGGCCAGGCCTGAACCATTCACGGTATGCACCAGTTCCGGCTTGCCGGTATCCGGGTTACGCCAGCGGGCTTTCATGCGCCGTGCCTGGAAATCCTCAAAATTGCTGCACGAGGAAATCTCCCGGTATGTCTGTTGTGCCGGCAGCCAGACTTCAAGGTCGTAGGTTTTTGCGGCCGAGAAGCCAAGATCACCGCTGCACAGGGTCACCACACGGTACGGCAAAGCGAGTTTCTGTAAAATCGTTTCCGCGTGACCGGTCAGTTCTTCCAGCGCGCTATAGGAGTCCTGCGACCGTACAATCTGCACCATTTCAACCTTCTCGAACTGGTGCTGCCGAATCAGCCCGCGCGTGTCCTTGCCGTACGAACCGGCCTCTGAACGAAAACAGGGCGTGTGTGCTGTCATGCGCAGCGGCATCCTGTCCGACTCGATAATCATGTCACGAACCAGGTTGGTGACCGGCACTTCAGCGGTCGGTATCAGGTAAAATGGATCTTCACCACGGGTTGCAAACAGGTCTTCCTCGAACTTGGGCAACTGCCCGGTGCCGCGCAAACTGTCGGCATTCACCAGGTACGGGACGTAACATTCCTGGTAGCCATGCTCGCCGGTATGCACATCGAGCATGAACTGGGTCAGGGCACGGTGCAGTCGTGCCAGTGCGCCACGCAGTACAACGAAACGTGAACCGGAAAGCTTGACGGCTGAATCGAATTCCATGCCATGCAAGGCTTCACCAATGTCGACGTGATCTTTCGCCTCGAAATCAAATGCTGGCGGTTCACCCCAGCGGCGGATTTCCAGGTTGTCCGCTTCGTCATCGCCTTCCGGTACGGATTCATGCGGGATGTTAGGGATAGACATCAACATGGCGTCCAGTTCCTGCTGAATCGCTTCCAGTTCACGCCGCGCAGAATCGAGTTGCTCACCCAGGCCCGCCACTTCATCCAGCAGGGGCTGGATGTCATCACCGGCCGCCCTGGCCTTGCCGATGGCCTTTGAACGGCTGTTGCGTTCGGCCTGCAGGGACTCGGTCTTTACCTGGCTATCCTTGCGACGCGCTTCCAGTGTCCTGATGGCGGCCGTGTCAAGGTTAAAGCCACGCCGCGCGAGTTGTTCAGCAACAGCGACGAGATCGCTTCTGAAAAGTTTCGGGTCCAGCATATTCTTCTCTTGTTCAGTGGTTCATTTCAGCCTGCCAGCGCACGATATGGCCTGCGCCGATAAGGTCCTGGAGGTGTTCGAGAATGCGGTCGGTTTTCTCTGGTGTGTCGAAAAATTCCACGCTGACCGGCAGGTCCAGCGACAGGTCAACCAGTGAAGCGGTATGAAGCCGCCCGCTGCCACCAAAACCGCTGACAGCACGAAACACGGTAACACCACGCACTTTCTCTTCATCATGGAGCCGTTTCAGCAACGGCTTCAGTGTCTTGTCCGCTTCCATGAGATAGACGCGAACGAATGTTACAGTTTCCCAGTTCATAGCTGCCTCGCTAATATGACGCCGACGGCTGCGGCTGCAACACACAATACAACACTGGCCAGCGTGTTGATCAGGGCGCGAAGGTATTGACCGCCTTCCATGAGCAACAGCGTCTCGATGGAAAAGGTCGAGAAGGTGGTAAAGGCGCCGAGTAACCCGATCAGCAGGAAGGCCCGCATGGCGGTACTTTCCAGTGAACGCTCCAGTAACCAGATATACAGGAACCCCATCAACAGGCTGCCCAGCACATTCACGACCAGTGTTCCGTAAGGGAAACCGCGACCCGCCATGGCGTAGACCGAGGTAGACACCCAGTAACGCAATACGGCGCCAAGTGCGCCGCCACCTGCAATGGCAAGTACCTGACTCATGAGCGCGAAGGATACCGGAAGCCTTGCCGGCGCGCATTCATTTGTCCGCCTCACGCTGGTCGCGCTCGCGCAGGCGCGCCAGCTTTTCGGCAATTTTTATTTCCAGGCCACGCTCGACCGGCCGGTAGTAGCGCCTGCCCACAAGTTCATCGGGAAAGTAGTTTTCACTGGCTGCATAGGCATCAGGCTCGTCGTGGGCATAGCGGTAAGTCTTGCCGTAGCCGAGTTCTTTCATCAGTTTTGTCGGTGCGTTGCGCAGCTGCAGCGGCACTTCCAGCGAGCCCTGTTCACGCGCGTCCTTCACGGCGGCTTTCCATGCCGTGTAGACGGCATTGCTCTTGGCGGCACAGGCCAGGTAGACCACGGCCTGGGCGATGGCCAGTTCACCTTCCGGGCTGCCGAGACGTTCCTGGGTTTCCCAGGCATCGAGCGCCAGCGCCAGTGCGCGCGGATCGGCGTTGCCGATATCTTCAGAGGCCATGCGTATTACACGCCGGGCAATGTACAGGGGGTCACAGCCGCCGTCGATCATGCGTGCCAGCCAGTACAGGGCCGCATCCGGTGATGAACCGCGCACGGATTTGTGCAGGGCGGAAATCTGGTCATAGAACGCCTCGCCGCCTTTATCAAAACGGCGCAGACCACCAGCGATGACTTCCGCCAGCACCGACGCTTCGATCCGGCCCTGCGCGTCGGCAAGGTCACTGGCGATCTCCAGCAGGCCCAGTGCACGACGCGCATCACCGTCGGCCGCAGCTACCAGTTGTTCCAGCTGTGTGTCTTCCAGCACCAGTCCCGACGAACCGAGGCCGTGTTCACTGTCGCTGAGTGCCTGACGCAAAACCTGGAGCAGCTCCTGTTCCCCGAGCCGCTTCAGCACATAGGTACGCGCCCGCGACAGCAGCGCATTGTTCAATTCAAAGGACGGGTTCTCGGTGGTGGCGCCCACCAACAGCAATGTGCCATCCTCGACAAATGGCAGGAAGGCATCCTGTTGCGCCTTGTTGAAACGATGCACCTCATCGACAAACAACAAGGTCTGGCGTTTCTCTACCGCCTGGCGCTGTTTTGCGATCTCGACCACCTGGCGCACGTCCCTGACGCCGGCCAGCACCGCAGAAATCGCGACAAATTCCGCGCCGGAGGTTTTTGCCAGCAAGTGTGCCAGTGTGGTCTTGCCGGTGCCGGGCGGCCCCCAGAAAATCATGGAATGGAGTTGCCCGCTTTCTACAGCAAGGCGCAGGGGCTTGCCGGGGCCGAGGATGTGCGTCTGGCCAATAAAGGCATCGAGGCTGGCCGGGCGCATACGGTCTGCCAGCGGCCTGAATGCGGCCAGTGCTTCACTCACGGGAGGTCGCCGATCACATCCGTGCCGGGCGGCAGTTGCAGGCTGAACAATGCCGGGTCAAGCGGCCGGTTCAATGTGATGTCGGAAAAACGGATATGCGTCCGGTTAGCAAAACCGTCGACAACCTCAATAACTTCCAGCTGACCCTTGCGAAGCCCGATTGTGACTGCCTCGACAGCGGCATCCGGTCCTTTCGGTTGCAGGCGGAACCAGTCTACGCCATCCGAGGTACCGATCGGTGTGGTATTCATCACTTCGCTCAGGGGGCGCAGGCCGCTTAACAGCATGGCCGGTGTGCTGGTGAGGGTGTCGTCGATGGGGCTGACGCTGGCCTGTTCGAGATCGGCGTCATAGTTCCACAGCCGTTCGCCGTCGGCGACAATGATCTGCCGGTAGGGCCGGGTGTAGTTCCAGCGGAAACGCCCCGGTTTGCTGATCCATACTTCGCCACTGGCATCCTGCAGCACATCCCCGTTGGCATCGACCACCCGTTGGGTGAATTTTGCCTCGAAGGTTTTCAACGCAGAAAAGTAAGCGCTGACCGGGTCGGCGCTGGCGGCAAGCGGTAACCCTGGCATCAACATGAAGAGCAGGCACAGAAACCCGGGGAAGTGAGGACAAATCCCCTTGCTGTCATCCCGGCGCAGGCCGGGGGCCAGTGCATTGAAAACCCTGGATCCCGGCCTGCGCCGGGATGACGGATTAATGCGCCGGGATGACGGGTGAATCAGAATCATATTTTCGCCCTGTTGTCTTGCATAGCGTTCGTAGACTGCGTAAAAATCTGCATGTTCCTTACGCCTCGGGCGGTGGTGGTGCAAGCACTTCACGGTTGCCGTTCGTTTGTTGCGGCCCGACGATACCGATACTTTCCATTTGTTCGATCATGCGTGCCGCGCGGTTGTAACCGATTTTCAGGCGCCGCTGCACGCCGGAGATAGACGCCCGGCGTGTCTCGGTGACGATGCGTACCGCCTCATCGAATAACGGGTCGCTCTCGGCATCATCTCCACCGGCGGCCTGGCCGCCACTGCCGGGCAGGAAGTCCGTGGTGGTTTGCAGAATGTCTTCAATATAGTCCGGTTTACCAATCCCCTTGAGGTGCGCAACCACGCGGTGCACTTCCGCATCGTCCACAAAGGCGCCGTGCACGCGGGTGGGAATCGCCGTGCCGGGTGGCAGGTAGAGCATGTCGCCGTGCCCGAGCAACTGTTCCGCACCGGGCTGGTCGAGAATGGTGCGGGAATCGATCTTGGAGGATACCTGGAAGGCGATACGCGTGGGGATGTTGGCCTTGATCAGGCCGGTAATCACATCCACCGAGGGGCGTTGGGTAGCGAGAACCAGGTGTACACCGGCAGCGCGCGCTTTCTGTGCCAGCCGGGCAATCAGCTCTTCCACCTTCTTGCCGACCACCATCATCATATCGGCCAGTTCGTCGATGATAATCACGATGAATGGCAGCGGTTCGAGCATGGGTGGCTGCGGATTTTCTTCCAGCACATCTTCCGGGTTGAACAACGGGTCCGGGATCGGCTCACCCCTGTCGATGGCCTCCTTCACTTTCTTGTTATAGCCACCGATGTTGCGCACACCCAGTGCCGACATCAATTTGTAGCGGCGTTCCATTTCACCGACACACCAGCGCAGTGCATTGGCGGCTTCCTTCATATCGGTGACGACCGGTGTCAGCAGGTGCGGGATACCTTCATAGACGGACAGTTCCAGCATCTTCGGGTCGATCATGATAATGCGCACGTCTTTCGGCAATGCCTTGTACAGCAGGCTCAGCACCATTGCATTGATGGCGACGGATTTGCCCGAACCGGTGGTGCCCGCTACCAGCAGGTGCGGCATGCGTGCCAGGTCAGCCACGATAGGACGCCCGCCAATGTCCTTGCCGAGCGCAAGCGTCAACGGTGAACCGGCCTCGTCATAATCGCTGGAACAGAGGATTTCGCTCAGTGCCACGATCTCGCGGCTTTCGTTGGGGATCTCCAGGCCGATAACCGACTTGCCCGGAATGACATCGACCACGCGCACACTGATGGCCGACAGGCCACGGGCGATATCCTTGGCCAGGTTACTGATCTGGCTGACCTTGACACCTGAACCCGGCAACAGTTCGAAGCGGGTGATGACCGGGCCCGGCTGCACGGCCACCACCTCCACCTCGATACCAAAGTCGGCAAGTTTCATTTCCACCAGCCGTGACAGGGCTTCCAGCGCAGCTTCTGAATAGCCATCGACATGTTCCCGCGCATCGTCCAGTAACGACAGGGGGGGCAGTTCGGTATTCGGTGGCGCATCGAACAGTTTGACCTGCCGTTCGCGCTCTACCCGCTCGCCAGGTTCGACTTTTTTGATAACAGGCTCGATACGCGGCGCCTTGCGCTTCACAATCTTCTGTTTCTTGCGTCTGGTTTCCGTGGGCGCTTCACGTTTTTTGCGTGCACGCCGTGCCTCGAGCTGCTCACGCAGGCCGGAAATGCGTTCCCCCAGCCAGGCAATGCACAGCAGCGTCAGCTTGCCGGTCCAGTCCATCAGGCCCAGCCACGACAGGCCGGTAAACAGGGTCACTCCGGTCAGGAACAGCGCCAGCAGGAACAGTGTGGCGCCAAGGAAACTGAACAGTGATGCAAGATTCTGTCCCACCAGGTTGCCGAACACGCCACCGGCATCCAGCGGCAAACTGCCAGGTTCAACATAGAAATGCAGCGTTGCCAGGCCACAGCCCGATGCCACGGTCAGCAGGAACCCGGCCCAGCGGATGCTCAGCACATGGACATCGATGCCCCCGCTCGGCGTACGGCCCTTGTAGACCAGCCAGCCACTGAAACCCACCATGAGGGGAAACAGGTAGGCCATCACCCCGAACAGGTAGAGAAAAATGTCCGCAAACCAGGCGCCGACAACGCCACCGAAATTTTGTACCGTATCGCTGGGACCGCGGTGCGACCAGCCGGGGTCTTGCGGGTTGTAGGTCACCAGTGACAGGAACAGGTACACAGCCAGCGCAGAAAGGATGAACAGCATGCCCTCGCGCAGACCCTTGCTGACCTGTGGATTGATTTTCGGCGTTTCAGCCTTTTTACGACGCGCTTGAGCCAAGGTAAGAAGTTTCGCTAAGTATTGTATTTAAGACATTAAAAGATAGGATGATTTTACTTCTCTTCGAGAGAAGATAGCAAGGCGGGATGACAGACCTTGCCAGCCCTGACATTAATGCCCCGCCGCAGCGCCGCATGCTCGTCCAGCCTGCCACCCGCCAAGGGTAACAGGAATGGCGACAGGGCGGCGGAAAGCGCCTGTGAGGCCGTTCGCGGCACGCCGCCGGGCAGGTTGGTAACGGCCAGGTGCACCACATCATCCACCCGGTAGGTCGGGCTGGTGTAGTCGGTGGGACGGGTGGTTTCAATGCACCCCCCCTGGTCCACGGAAATATCCACGATGACACTGCCGGCCGCCATGCGCGAGACCTGTTCAGCGGTCACGACATGCGGGGCACGCGCACCCGGGATCAACACGGCACCCACCACCAGGTCAGCTTCCCGTACGGCCGCCTCGATGCCATCCGGCCAGGCGTACAGGGCGGTAACATTGTTTCCGACTTCGCGCATGGCCTCAAGACGTTCACGTTTGCGGTCGAACACTGTGACCTGCGCGCCCAGCGCTGCCGCAACGCAGACCGCAGCGGTACCCGCTGTTCCAGCGCCAATAACCACCACCCTGCCACGCTCTGCACCCGGCGCACCGCCGAGCAGCAGTCCCCTGCCCCCCTGTGGCATATGCAGCAGACCGGTACCCAGCTGGATCGACAAGCGTCCGGCGATATCGCTCATGGGTGCCAGCAGCGGGAGAAACCCGGATTCCTCCTGCACCGTCTCGAAAGCAATGGCGGTCAACCCGATCTCCTGCAGCTGCTGCAGTAATTCCGGTGCGGCGGCCAGGTGAAGATAACTGAACAGTATATGCTCACGGCGAAGATAGCGGAGATCGCCTTCAACCGGTTCCTTGACCTTGATAACCAGTTCGGCTTCAGCATAAAGCTGCTGTGCCGTGTCACGCAGGGTTGCGCCGGCGCTACGGTACTGCGCATCGGGATAACCGGACAGGCTTCCGGCGCCGCGTTCGACAAATACGGCATGCCCGGCGGCGACCAGTTCGGAACACGCATCCGGCACCAGCCCTACCCGGCCTTCCAACGGCTTGATTTCACGGGGAACCCCGATATGCATTGCTTCTCCTTTACCCTGTCCGGGGCATTCCGTACCATACGCGGCTGACCAGGTTGCCCGGCAATGCGCTGGCTGGCAGCACAGGACTGAACCCCCGTCGTAGTTCGGAGTGATTATACATGAGCGAAACCAGACACAGCCGTCTTCTGATACTCGGCTCCGGCCCGGCCGGCTATACCGCCGCCATCTACGCCGCGCGCGCCAACCTTGACCCGGTGCTGGTGACCGGACTGGAACAGGGCGGGCAGCTCATGACCACGACGGACGTGGAAAACTGGCCGGGTGGAGAAGATGGCCTGCAGGGTCCCGCGCTGATGGAAAACATGCGCGAACACGCGGCACGTTTCAATACCGATATCGTTTTCGACCACATCAACGACGTCGACCTGAAACAGAAGCCCATGGTACTGAAAGGCGATGCGGGAACCTATACCTGTGATGCCCTGATCATCTGTACCGGCGCCTCGGCGCAATATCTTGGCCTGCCCTCGGAAGAGGCCTTCAAGGGGCGCGGTGTTTCCGCCTGCGCGACCTGTGACGGGTTCTTCTACCGTGAAAAACCGGTGGCTGTCATCGGCGGTGGTAACACGGCTGTTGAAGAGGCCCTGTACCTGTCCAACATTGCCTCGCACGTCACACTGGTCCACCGTCGTGATGCGCTGCGCGCCGAGAAAATCCTGCAGGATCGTCTGTTCGAACGCGAAAAAGAAGGCAAGGTCAGCATAGAATGGAACCACGTTCTGGATGAAGTGCTGGGTGACGACAGCGGCGTAACGGGTATGCGCATCAAAAACGTAAAAGATGACAGCCGCAAAGACATTACGCTGGATGGTGTTTTTATCGCCATCGGCCACAAACCCAACACCGATCTGTTCGCCGGTCAGCTGGACATGCACCAGGGCGGCTACCTGGCAGTGAAAAGCGGGCTGGAAGGCGATGCCACCGCGTGCAGTATCGAAGGCGTGTTTGCCGCGGGTGACGTGGCCGATCACATTTACCGTCAGGCAGTTACCTCGGCCGGTTCCGGTTGCATGGCGGCACTGGATGCCGAACGCTATCTGGATGCGCTGGCACAAACAAAAACCTGACCCCGACAGAGTGACTTAACACATACCTGCTTCACCCGCACACGGTTACAATGCGGGTATGAAACTGAAAATCCTCAACGGCATCGATGCAATAGCTGCTGCGCAGTGGAATGCCGTGTCCGGCACCGGAAACCCCTTTCTCCGCCATGAGTTCCTGGCAGCCCTTGAGCGCAACGCCTGTGTCGGGGAGCAACATGGCTGGCTGCCCCGCCACCTTGTCGCATTCGATGACAACGGTGAACTGGTGGGCGCGGTACCCATGTACCTCAAGGACAATTCATACGGTGAATTTGTATTCGACTGGTCCTGGGCCGAGGCCTACCAGCGCGCAGGACTGCCCTACTACCCTAAATCCGTGGTCGCCATTCCCTACACGCCGACACCGGGGCCGCGTATCCTGGTACACCCGCAAGCCTGCCGCGAGACAGTTTCCACACAACTGATCGAACTGGCACGCAGCTGGTCGCAAAGTGAAGCGCTGTCATCATTACACTGGTTGTTTACGGATGACACGGATACCGGGCAGCTGCGCAAACAGGGATTTCTGCTGCGGCTGGGTTGCCAGTTTCACTGGGAGAACCGCGGCTACCGTGACTTCGAAGACTACCTGTCCGGTTTCAACGCGCGCAAGCGCAAGAAGGTGCGCCGGGAGCGGCGTTATGTTCAGGAGCAGAACATCGAACTCATTACCGTGCACGGTAACGAAGCCACTGAACTGCAACTACACACCATGCATGAATTCTATCGCAGCACCTTCGAAAAGAAGTGGGGGCACCCGACACTGACGCTGGATTTTTTCCACGAGGTTGCACAGACCATGGGCGAACAGCTGGTGTTTTTCATCGCGGAAAAGCACCAGCGGATGGTAGCAGGCGCCATCTGCCTGCGGGGAGATAACACGCTCTATGGCCGGCACTGGGGCTGTTACGAGGACTACCACAGCCTGCACTTTGAAGCCTGTTACTACCAGGGTATCGATTACTGCATCAAACATGGATTAAACGTCTTTCAGCCGGGCGCGCAGGGGGAACACAAGATCAGTCGCGGTTTTTTACCCACGCCGACCTGGTCTGCGCACTGGATTGCCAACGAGTCATTCCGGGAACTGATCGCGCATTTCCTCGACCACGAAACCCGGGGCATGCACGAATACATCGAAGAACTGGGCCAGCGCTCACCGTTCAAGGCGTCTGTTCCGGCATGAACCAGCCTGGGCCTTTCTGGATCTCGCCGGACGATGCCGATATCGATTTTCCTGATGTCAGCCTTGCGTTGACCGAGCCGGATGGACTGCTGGCAGTGGGTGGCGACCTTTCGCCAGAGCGGATTCTGAACGCATACCAGCGCGGGATCTTTCCCTGGTACAGCGCTGGACAGCCGATTCTGTGGTGGTCGCCGAACCCGCGAACCGTACTCGACCCCGGGCAGCCGAAAATATCCCGCAGCCTGCGCAAGGTGTTGCGTCAGGGGCGCTTTGAAACAAGCTACGACCGCAGTTTTGAAGCCGTTATCAGGGCCTGTGCAGCACCGCGCGACAACGAGGCAGGCACCTGGATTACGGATGCAATGATGCAGGCCTACATCAGGCTGCATCGTCTCGGCCACGCGCATTCCTTTGAATGCTGGCAGGACGGTGAACTGGCCGGAGGACTGTACGGCATAGCGATCGGCCGGGTGTTTTTCGGCGAGTCCATGTTCAGCCGGGTACGCGATGCCTCGAAAGTTGCATTTGTGCAGCTTGCCCGCCAGTTGCTGGACTGGCAATACGGGCTGATCGACTGCCAGGTCTATACGCCCCACCTGGCCAGCCTCGGCGCCCGCAGCATTCCCCGTGAGCAATTCCTGCAACAACTCGACCTGCTGTGCAAACTCGATCCGGCAGCCGAAGCCTGGCAGACTGGCCAGAGACCTGTGAACACGCATCCATGAATCGCGACAACCGACCGGGCAATACGCAACAGACGCTGCGTTTTTATGCCGCGGCACCGCAGCCGTGCAGTTACCTCGAGAAGCGTGACGCGATCTCGGTGTTTGCCGACCCGGATGCCACACTGTCGACCGACATTTACCACAAACTCGCGCCACTGGGTTTTCGCCGCAGCGGCAGTGGTCTCTACACACCATCCTGCCCGGCCTGCAACCAGTGTATCCCGGCACGGGTCGTGGTCAGGGATTTTCGCCGCAGCCGAAACCAGCAACGGGTCTGGCGGCGGAACCGGGATATCACCTGCTCGCCTCTGGATACCCGTTTCCGACAGGAACATTTCGAGCTCTATTGCCGCTACCTGTCACATCGGCATCGTGGCGGTGGAATGGAAAATCCATCGCCCGAGGAATATCTGGGCTTTTTGACCAGCGACTGGAGTGACACCCTGTTCCTTGAATTTCGTGCCGGTGACACGCTGACAGGCATTGCGGTTACCGACTGCCTGCCGGACGCGCTTTCCTCGGTCTACACCTTCTTTGACCCCGACTTCGCAGCGCGCAGCCCCGGTACCCTGGCTATCCTGACGCAAATCGAAACCGCCCGGCAGCTGGGGCTGGACTGGCTATATCTGGGTTTCTGGGTACCGGGCTGTCAGAAGATGGCGTACAAAAACCGCTTCCGGCCCCTGCAGGTGTTCCGGCACGGATGCTGGCAGGATTTCGACCCGGACAGGGATTACTCGCAGGCCCCGGAAACGGCCGACCCGCCTCCCCCGCTATCTCCAATGGGATAAATACCCCCCGCAGGCCGGAATTCGGTTATACTTCGCGGCTGATTCGGACAGCGCACAAGTGAGGAACGGTGGCAAAAGAAGATCACATTGAAATGGAAGGCACGGTCATCGAGACCCTGCCAAACACCATGTTTCGGGTAGAACTCGAAAACGGACACGTCGTGACCGCACATATCTCGGGGAAAATGCGCAAGCATTACATCCGCATTCTGACCGGTGACAAGGTGACAGTTCAGCTGACGCCCTATGATCTGACCAAGGGCCGCATCACCTACCGGGCACGTTGAACCGCACCACACACCTGCCGGTGCGCCTGCCGGCTACAGCGCCTCTTCTTCTTCCTTGATGTCGTGAATCAGCTCGCCGCCTTCGGCGCGGATCACCAGCTGACCACCGTTTGCCAGGCGGCCGAACAGCAGTTCTTCCGCCAGTGGCTTCTTGACATGCTCCTGGATAATACGCGCCATGGGGCGCGCGCCCATTTTCGGATCGAAACCGTGTTCGGCCAGCCACTCGCGTGCTGAATCCTCGAACTCGATCGTCACACCCTTGTCCTGCAACTGCGCTTCCAGTTCATAGATGAACTTGTCCACGACACGGGTAATCACGGCCGGGTCGAGTGCACGGAACTGGATAATGGCATCGAGCCGGTTGCGGAATTCCGGGCTGAACAGTTTCTTGATGGCTTCCATGCCATCGGTGGAATGATCCTGGTGGGTGAAACCAATCGACGGGCGACTCATTTCCGATGCACCGGCATTGGTCGTCATCACAAGCACCACATTGCGGAAGTCCGCCTTGCGGCCATTGTTGTCGGTGAGTGTGCCATGGTCCATGACCTGTAGCAGCAGGTTGAACACGTCGGGGTGGGCCTTCTCGACCTCGTCGAGCAACACCACGGCGTGCGGGTGCTTGTTGATGGCTTCCGTCAGCAACCCACCCTGATCAAAGCCGACATAACCCGGCGGCGCACCGATAAGACGCGATACCGTATGGCGTTCCATGTACTCGGACATGTCAAAGCGAATCAGTTCAATGCCCATGATCATGGCCAACTGGCGGGTGACTTCGGTCTTGCCCACACCGGTCGGCCCGGCGAACAGGAAGGAACCGATGGGCTTGTCTTCATTGCCCAGGCCGGAACGCGACATCTTGATGGCGCCGGCCATGGTTTCAATCGCTTCATCCTGACCGTAGACCACCATTTTAAGATCACGCTCCAGCGTACGCAGGGAGTCCTTGTCCGAAGCGGACACGGTTTTCGGCGGGATGCGCGCAATCTTTGACACGATCGCCTCGATGTCATTGACACCAATCGTCTTCTTGCGCCGTGATGGCGGCAACAGGCGCTGACTGGCGCCTGCCTCATCGATCACATCAATCGCCTTGTCCGGCAGGAAGCGGTCATTGATATAGCGTGACGACAACTCAACCGCTGTACGCAACGCTTTCAGTGAGTACTTGACCTCGTGGTGTTCTTCAAAGCGCGACTTCAGCCCCTTGAGGATGCTGACGGCCTCGTCAATGGTCGGCTCCGGCACATCGATTTTCTGGAAACGCCGCGCCAGTGCGCGGTCTTTTTCAAAAATGCCGCGATATTCCTGGTAGGTGGTCGAGCCGATACACTTGAGTTCGCCGGAAGCCAGCATGGGCTTGATCAGATTGGATGCATCCATCACGCCACCCGAGGCTGCACCAGCCCCGATAATGGTATGGATCTCGTCAATAAAGAGAATCGAACCTTCTTCCTTGCGTAACTGGCTCAGCACACTTTTCAGGCGCTTTTCAAAATCACCCCGGTACTTGGTACCGGCAACCAGTGCACCGAGATCCAGCGAATAGATGGTTGCATTGAGCAGCACATCGGGCACATCACCATCAACAATGAGCTTGGCCAGGCCTTCAGCCAGTGCTGTCTTGCCGACACCGGCCTCACCGACGTACAGCGGATTGTTCTTGCGGCGGCGGCAAAGGATCTGGATAGTCCGTTCCACCTCGTTACGGCGACCGATAAGCGGGTCGATCCTGCCCTTCATGGCCATTTCATTGAGGTTGGTGGCAAAGTTTTCCAGCGGCTTCTTCTGCGGTGCTTCGGCCGTACCGGAAGCTTCATTCCCGGCAGAGGTTTCTTCCTCTCCCTGCGAATCGCCGGAGACCTTGGAAATGCCGTGGGAAATATAGTTCACCACATCCAGACGCGTGACATCCTGCTTGTTGAGGAAATAGGCGGCCTGCGATTCCTGCTCGCTGAAAATCGCCACCAGCACGTTGGCGCCGGTGACTTCTTTTTTGCCGGATGACTGGACGTGGAATACGGCCCGCTGCAATACGCGCTGAAAGCCCAGGGTCGGCTGGGTCTCGCGATTGTCATTGGGCGGTAGTAAGGGGGTGGTTTCCTCGAGGAAGGTTGTCAGTTCTTTCTTCAGCACATCGAGATCGGCGCCACTTGAGCGAAGTACTTCGGCGGCGGCAGGATTATCCAGCAAGGCGAGCAGCAAGTGCTCGACTGTCATGAACTCATGGCGCTTTTCGCGCGCATCCTTGAATGCCAGGTTGAGTGTAAACTCCAGTTCTTTGCTTAACATCTTGACTACCTCGACTACTGCACTGCGCTTCTAGGCCTCCTCCATGGCACAAAGTAACGGATGATCATTTTCACGCGCATACTCATTGGCCTGCGCCACTTTTGTCTCCGCAACTTCCCGTGTAAACACTCCACATACGCCCTTTCCCCGGGTGTGTACATGCAGCATTACCTGTGTCGCTTTCTCCCTCGACATGCCGAATAACTGTTCCAGCAGCAACACAACAAACTCCATCGGCGTGTAATCGTCGTTGTGCAACACGACCTTGTACATGGGCGGTTGCCTGAGTTTGGGTCTGGCCTCCAGTACTGAAAGCCCCTGGTCCCCGGAATGTCGTGTGTCCTTTCCCATATCTCGCAAGCTTGACTGATTAGACCATTCCCGGCGTCAGAATATCAACGCTTTTTTGAAACAATACACCTGATATTTATATTAGCAAAGCGCATGCCTGTTGCGGGGATTTCAATAAAAACACGGGGTATTGCAAGTACTTGACTAATTTGGTCAGGAGACTAACAATATCCTGATCCCCGTGCGGGATAAGGAGGAGTCGCATTCAGGCCCGGGGGGGAATGGAGCGGCGCGTAAGCAATAAGAAAGGTGGGCATCCACCATCAGAACTGAAGTGAGGATACACGACCATGGCAACAGGTATTGTTAAGTGGTTCAGTAACGCAAAGGGTTACGGTTTCATCTCACCGGACGAAGGGGGCGAGGATATTTTTGCCCACTTCTCGTCAATTGAAATGGAAGGCTACAAGAGTCTCAAAGAAGGGCAGCGCGTTGAGTTCGACGTAGCCGACGGCCCGAAAGGTTTGCAGGCCAGCAAGATCATGCTGGCAGCCGGTGCTCCCGCTCAGTAAGCAGGCAACACTGAAAAACTGCAACACAGCCACCTGCCGGGTTGAAGTCCGGCAGGTGACTGCGCGCGCTACATATCGTTGATAATGGCCTTACCGAAACCAGAGCAACTGAGTTTTGTTGCGCCTTCCATCAGACGATCGAGATCATAGGTCACCGTCTTCGCGGCAATCGCCCCTGACAGCCCCTTGACGATCAGGTCAGCGGCTTCATTCCAGCCCAGGTGCCGCAACATCATCTCGGCTGACAGAATCAGCGAGGCCGGGTTGACCTGGTCCTTGCCCGCGTACTTGGGCGCAGTGCCATGCGTGGCTTCAAACAGCGCAACCGTATCCGAAAGGTTGGCACCGGGCGCCATACCGATACCACCAACCTGCGCGGCCAGTGCATCGGAAATATAGTCACCATTCAGGTTCAGGGTGGCAATCACACTGTATTCGGCCGGGCGTAACAGGATCTGCTGCAGGAATGCATCGGCGATCACATCCTTGACGATAATTTCGCGGCCTGTGAGCGGGTTTTTGAAACTGCACCAGGGCCCACCGTCGATTTCCCTTGCACCGAACTCTTGTTTCGCCAGCTCATAACCCCAGTTCTTGAAGGCACCCTCGGTGAACTTCATGATGTTGCCCTTGTGCACCAGGGTGAGCGAGTCACGATCCTGGTCAACGGTATATTGAAGTGCACGGCGAACCAGACGCTTCGTGCCCTCTTCTGAAACCGGTTTGACACCGATACCGGAGGTTTCCGGGAACCGGATCTTGCTGACGCCCATTTCGTTTTGCAGGAAGTCGATGACCTTTTTGACTTCATCCGAACCGGATTCCCACTCGATACCCGCATAGATATCCTCGGAGTTCTCACGGAAAATCACCATGTCGGTTTTTTCCGGTTCCTTGAGTGGACTGGGGGTTCCGTCGTAATAGCGTACCGGGCGCAGGCAGACATACAGATCGAGATCCTGGCGCAGCGCAACATTGAGCGAGCGTATGCCTCCGCCGACCGGCGTGGTGAGAGGCCCCTTGATGGCAACCACAAATTCCCGAATCGCTTCCATTGTCTCTGCCGGCAACCAGGTATTTTCGCCATAAACCGCATTGGCTTTTTCCCCGGCATAGATCTCCATCCAGCTGATGCTGCGTTTTCCGCCAAACGCCTTCTCAACAGCCGCATCCACGACATCACGCATCACCGGGGTGATATCCACACCAATGCCGTCGCCTTCGATAAACGGCACGATGGGCTGATCAGGCACATTCAGCGAATGATCGGCGTTGACAGTAATTTTCTCGCCCTGTTCGGGCAGGCTAATGTTTTGATATCCCATGTGGATTCCTGATTAGGCTGAAAAGATCGCGCGATTGTACCAGAGGCCTGTAGCCGCACAAATAAAAAACCCCCGCAGCCAGCGGCTGCGGGGGCTCAAATACGACGCTTTAACTGTCGTTTCTAGATGTCGCCACCCGCGGCATCAATCAGCGCTTCTTCAATGGCGTTAGGGGCGCACATGATGTTGAAGAAGGTCGCGCCGGTGTCGCTCTTGATCATCGGCAGGTGAGGCCAGCTGATCGCAATGCGGAAACGGGCATACAGCGCATAGACATCACCGTCGGAAACCAGGATCTCGTAAGGCAGGTGACCGGTGGAACGGATGGCATCCCTGTCAACACGGCTCATGATGTACTCGTCACCACTGCAACCGCTGTCGTTCAGCGCGACACCGAACACGGTTTCGTTACGGCCCGGGATATCGATGCGATATACCTTGGTGGCGCCGCCACGACCCTGTGCCAGACCTTCCTCGACCGCAGCAACGGCTTCCTCGTAGCTGTCGTATTCAGCCAGCTCGCTGGGATCGTCGAAGTATTCCATACCGAACATGTAGTGGTACTTGCGCAGGTCGGCAGCCGACAGCTGCTTCTCGCCCGTGCCATATTCGGTTTCCTTACCCAGAGCAGCTTCAAGACTCTTCAGTGCATTGGCCGGTCCCGCGGTATCTTCCAGACGGTAGGTGTTGGCGAGGTACATCGGGTTGGTGTAGCTGACCTGGACTTCGTCACCGACCCTGGTCACGGTAACGCGCTGACCGGCAACATACCCACCAAACTCGGTGCTGGCTGCCGCTTTTTTCAGGTCGTCATTGGTGATAGCCATAACAATGGCGCCATCGTAAGGCGAGTAGGAACCGGCAATTTCAAAACCGGCCGCTTCAACCTTGCCCTTGACTTCGTCGGCGATGGCCTGGATATCACCACTGGTCTTGTAACCCAGTACAAACGGTTTGAGAACTTCTTCGGCAAAGGCATTGCCGAACGTAAGCGCAACCAGGGCGCCGGACAGGAACAACTGTTTTACGACTTTTAGCATGATGACTCCTCCTCACGTTTTGTCGTGATAGATCTTTATAGATTTAGGTTACTGCGGGAATTTGCGCGGGGCAATTCCTGCATTATTATTATGGCCTTCGCCTCTTTGCCGGCTCCCCGGGTTCGTAAACCTGCTGACGTTCCTGAGGAACCGGAGGCGAACCCGCGCAAATCAGCGTCGGTCATGGGTGTTACTTTATGTTGCCGGCAGGTAATGTCAAGTCTATGACGCATCTGCCGATCAATTATTTTCGCGCGGTAACACAATTACAACGGATAACTGATTGTTTATACTTTTAAATCATAATCTTATTCGGGCATATTACAAACATCATGATCTGGAAACCACGCGCCACTGTTGCCATTATCTGCGAAAAAAACGGACAATTTCTTATGGTTGAGGAAAAGGTGCATGGCAAGACACGCTTCAATCAGCCTGCCGGACACCTCGAAGACCGGGAGAGCCTGATCGATGCCGCCGTGCGTGAATGTCTCGAAGAGACGGCCTGGTTTTTCAAACCACAGGCACTGGTCGGCCTCTATCGCTGGCGCAACAGCAACAACAACGACACCTACCTGCGGGCAACCTTCTGTGGCGAATGTACCGGCCCCGAACACGGACGTCCGCTGGACGAGGACATTATTGCCGCGCACTGGATGACACTCGATGAGATTCATGCGCATAAAGCGCAACTGCGCAGCCCGCTGGTACTGCGTTCACTGCAAGATTACCTCGCCGGTAAACGCTACCCACTCGACCTGCTTGTTGATGTCACCTGACACCCTGTCATGAAAAAGGAAAAAGTTATCGTCGGTCTGTCCGGCGGCGTGGATTCTGCCGTTGCCGCGCACCGGCTTCTGCAACAGGGCTATGAGGTCGAAGCCCTGTTCATGAAAAACTGGGATGAGGACGACGAGGAAGACCATTGCCCGGCCGAGCAGGATCTGGCCGATGCCCGGGCCGTTGCCGAACAACTCGGCATTGAACTGCGTACGATCAGTTTTTCCAGTGAATACTGGGACAGAGTGTTTGAATATTTTCTTGCCGAATACCGCGCCGGCCGCACACCCAACCCTGACATTCTCTGTAACCAGGAAATCAAGTTCCGCGCCTTTCTCGACTACGCCCTGGATCTCGGTGCAGACTGGATTGCAACCGGCCATTACGCGCGTGTCAGCGGTGAAAAAAACAGCCGTCAACTGCTGAAGGGCCTTGACCCGGACAAGGACCAGAGTTACTTCCTGTACCGGCTCGGTCAGCATGCACTCAACTACACCCTGTTCCCGCTGGGCGAACTGCACAAGCCGGAAGTCCGTGCGCTGGCAAAACGCGAAGGTTTCCCGAACTTCGCAAAGAAAGACAGCACCGGCATCTGTTTTATCGGTGAGCGCAAGTTCAAAACCTTTCTGCAACGTTTCATCCCGGCTCAACCGGGAGACATTGTCGATACCGAAGGGCATATCATCGGCCGCCATGATGGATTGATGTTTCATACCATCGGGCAACGCCAGGGACTCGGGATAGGCGGCATGCAGCACCACAGCGGCGAACCCTGGTACGTCTGCGGCAAGGATATCGGCAGCAACCGGCTTATCGTTGCACAGGGCAGGCAACATCCCGCCCTGTTCCGGTCATCACTGAGCGCCGGCGACATGCACTGGATCGCGGGCACACAACCGGAAATCCCGCTGCGCTGCCATGCCCGCATACGCTACCGACAGCCGGACCAGGCCTGTGACATCCTGGTACTCGGCGAGCATCACTGTGAAGTGAGATTTGATGTACCCCAACGTGCAGTTACCCCCGGTCAGGCTGTTGTATTTTATCAGGGTGACATTTGCCTTGGCGGCGGGACCATCCAGCAATGAGTGAGCACAGTATCGAAGACCGGACACTGGCCTTTGCCGGCATCCTGCAGGCATTGCAACTGGTGCAGCAAACCGCTTACGGCAAGCCCTGCGACCTGGCGTCCATGCAGGCCAGCCTTGGCAGTATTCTGGTGGTCGACGCTGACTCGGTAGAAGCCGTTTATGGCGGAGTGGACAAGCTGCGCCCGGGCCTGCTGCTGTTGAAAACACAGCTTGTCGGTGCACAGCGCAAACCGGATGCCGAACTCAGCCGTTACCTTGTCACGCTACTGCACCTCGAGCGCAAACTCAGCAAACGCCCCGACCTGCTCGACCGCCTGGCTACCGGTATTGAACGTGCGCAGGTGCAGGCCGGGCACTTCGACGTGGTGCACGACAACCTGGTCGCCAGTCTTGCAGACCTCTATACCAAAACAGTGAGCGAGCTGCAGCCACGCATCATGGTCAATGGCCAGCCGGAACACCTTTCTGACACCGGTGTCGCCAACCGGGTACGCGCCCTGCTGCTCGCTGCCATGCGCGCCGCCGTGTTATGGCGTCAGTGTGGCGGTACCCGGATCGGGTTGATTTTCGGGCGCAAAAAGATGGTGGAAATGGCCGGCAGACTGCTGGACAGGCTCAACCATTAATTCACCTTGAAACAGGCCACCAGTTCGGTAAGGTTCTCGGCAAGCGTTTCCATTTCGACCGCATTGGCGGAAGATTCCCGTGCATAGCCAGCGGTTTCTTCCGCAAGAGTATTAATGCTGACAATATTCCGATTGATTTCCTCGGCCACGGCAGCCTGTTGTTCGGCGGCTGTGGCAATCTGGATATTCAGATCGGAGCTGGCGTTTACGGACTGGTTGATATTGTTCAGAAGTTCACCGGCCATGCTGGCGTGCTCAACAGATTCCTGAGCCTGCTCGCGTCCTTTTTCCATCACAACGGCGGCATCCTGTGCCCGCACCTGCAGTTTTTCGATGGTCGCCTGGATCTCCAGAGTCGACTCCTGGGTGCGACTGGCCAGGCTGCGAACTTCGTCGGCCACTACGGCGAAACCACGGCCCTGTTCTCCGGCACGGGCAGCTTCAATGGCCGCATTCAGCGCCAGCAGATTGGTCTGTTCTGCGATCGCCTTGATCACGTCCAGCACCGTGCCGATATTTTCGCTGTCAGTTTGCAGGGACTGCATGGTAGAAGCGGCAGACTCTACATCACTGGCCAGTTTATCAATCGACTGGCCGGTGGCCGTCACCACTTTCAGGCCCTCGCTGGCCTGGTCGCCCGCCTCCTGGGTGGCATGCGCCGCATCGCTGGTGTTGCGAGCCACCTCGCCGACAGTGGCCGCCATCTGGGTAATAGCCGCGGCCAGCTGATCGGTTTCCTGTTGCTGCTGGTTAACGCTGTCAGACGTTTGTTTCATGGCTGCCCGCAGTTGGTCGGATACAGCAATAAGCTGGATTACGCCATTGATAATGCCGTCAATCAGACCTCTTAATTTCGTCGCTGTTTCGTTGTGGTAGTCGACAAGCTGACCAATCTCGTCATTACTGGAATGTTCGATCTCGGTCGTAAGGTCTCCCTCGGACAAGCGCCCCATACCGTGCATGATCTTGTTGACACCGGCACTGACATCGCGGCTGATAACAAGTGCCGAAACCACGAGGATAACCATGACGACAACACCGATCACCACGCCCCACAGAACATTTCTGCGACTGGTCTCGTCAGCATTTTGCAGTACGGTATTGAACTGCCTGTTCATATCCTGGTGAAAGGCATTCAGTGCGGACTCATAGGTTTCCCTGTGCCTCGACAACTGCCCGGAAAGTGCTCTCATTTCATCACTGGAGACAGTCCCTCCTATCATGCCCAGGGTAAGCCCCCTGGCACTTTCAAAATAGGTGGAGAACAACCGTAGAAGCTGGTCAACGGCTGGCTTTGCCGTGTGATCGATGGCTGCGATTTCCCGGTAGGTCGATTCGATACCGCTGGCGATTTCCTGTGCCTGTTCTACCAGGTCCTCATCCCCTGTCGTCACGGCAGAGTTCCAGGTTTCCTTCAGGCGGTCCGTCTGGGCAATATTGAAACTTGTGCGCTCCAGTACAGGGTAGTAGATATTCTGGACCGCATTCAGGCGCTCGGTATTCGCTGTGGCCTCCTGGTAATTCATCACCAGATGTACAGCGAAGCCGAAGACACCGATAAGCGCGATGCTGAGTATTTTATGTCTGATTTTCAAATTCTGCAGAAACCACATACTGAATCACCCGATATGATTGAAATGAAAGAACGACCTGCCTTACAGGATCGGCAAAATGGTGGAAGTTCTTTAACTGATCGTTCCGCACTGCGGCAATCCATCCCGCTGGAACACACTGCCCCGTGTACCGGAGTGAAACCGGCCACGAGACGGTGGCCCAGGCTTACGGGATAAGAAATGCCCATTGCAGACTGTAAGACGTCACATCATCGCCACTGTCCGGGTCTTCCTTGACTGCCTCGAATTTGAGTGAGTTGGTATCGTCAACGTCGTAGCGCAGCGCAAAAACGCCACGGGTTGCTTCCTGCGAACCCAGCAGTCGGAAATAGGTGTCGTCGGCATCGAAACCGAGATCCTCGTAGCGCACCACAGCCTTCAGCGTTTCATTCAGCTGGTAGCCAAGCTGGATGTAATATGCATTGGCGCTGTTATTACCGGAAAGTCCTACCTCGTTGTCATTCTCGAAACGATAGAATTCGGCCAGCAGGTCGAAATTCTCTCCCTCATAGTAGACATCGATACCGTAAATCATCTGTGTGACCAGGTCATCGCCTTTTGCCGCAACACCGCCGGTATCGGCTGATTCCGCTACAACATTGTGCATGGCAAACACACCGGTTTTCAATGGTAAACTGTCAGGGCCATACACCACTCGCAGCACTGCAGATTTATCACTGTTGGGATCGCTGATGTCGTTGATGTCGATTTCAGGCTTGTTTGCCGGGGTGGCGCCAAAACCCGAGCCGGAAGTGTCGATAGACGGTCCGTTGGCGATCGAGAGTTCATAGCTGAACTCTCCACCTGCACCGACGAAGTCGCCGGTTGCCATCAGTCCCACGACATGGACAGGCAAGATACCGGTAGCGCCATCCTCGAATTCCAGGAAAAACGGACGTGAAATGGTGTCCTGAAGCAACGCGCCATGATGATAAGTGCGGTTCCAGCGTCCAAGTGGCGTATGGAAACGCCCCGCGGACAGCGTGAACCTGTCGTCAAAGGTATGGGCAATCCACAACCGTTCGAGATCCGTGACGATGCCCGAATCCGTATTTTCGAATACGAATTCAACGAATCCACGCGTGGTTTCTGAAATCGTGTGCGTGGCATAGAAATCGAGTCCACCCAGTGCAAAATTGGAATTGTCATCCTTCGCATTACTGTCATTTAGTGTGACATCACCAAACAGACCGAAGTTGACTGCCTGTACCGGCATAGCCGGCGAGCCCAGCAGCAAAGCCGAAATGAAAACTGTATTTTTTATCCGTGACATGATGTGTATCCCTCCTTAATTCACGCGCAACAGAATTTTGACGGCATCAGTCACTGATGCGCTGTCCACATAGCCCAGCCCGTTCGCGTGGCTGGCGACCCATTCCACAACAGCCGCGTCACTGCCAAGCTGCTCCGGGGGGAACCCCTTGCCTGTGAACGAACGCTTGGCCCAGTAGGCCTTGATCTGTGCGGGTTTCTTTTTCACCACCTTGCTGTAAAACGCAACATAAGCATCACTGGCCTCAGGGTGATCCACCACACTGAGCTTTCCGCTGCCCGACAGTCGACGGAGCTTGCCCAGCCAGATCTTGCGCACCTCATCGGCTGTCACACTGTCTGCTGATATGCTCTTGTTACCGATAATCACCAACTCGGCCTGGCCGAGGCAGGGTGTTATCCCCACCACAATGGTCAGCAGGGTGCGTATCAGCACGTGTTTTATTGTTCCAACTCTCATTACGAGGTCTCCTTGTCTGTCTTCCAATAGCTGAATGATGGTTCGGATGGAGGCGCCAGCAGGTTCACCAGATCACAATCGCGGATGTCAAAATTTCGCCGCCAACATGCCGTGAACCATGTGAAGCAAACTTTATGCCGCAACAACATTGCTTTGTGTAGGTGTACCTGGCTCCATTAAAGATGATCGTAAAGATCCCGATAGGATAGGTATTCCTGAGCCAAGACCCCGCCCGAGAATCACGAAAACACAAGGCGCCTGACACTGGAGCCAGCGGACACAGACGGGGTAACCTAATGATACAAAAGAACCTTTCCAGAATAGACCAGGTAATTCGTATAGTTGCCGGCCTGTTGCTGATGTACACAGGATTCATCGACACCACACTGATCGGGGATGCCTATCTGGCTGGCGCACTGGGTGTATTCGGCCTGATCAACCTGTTTGCCGGACTGACCGCCCGCTGCCCGCTTTACCGGCTGGCCGGCATCAATACCCGCTCGGCCACCTCACGATCCGAAACCTAGCCGGGAAAAGGTGGTAACGGACGGCACATTGTTGTTATCTGTACCGCGTTTACTGCTATGACGCTCAAGACACGGCTGATCCTTTCCTTTATCGCCATCGCGATACTGGTGCTGGCTATTTTCGGTTTTGTCGCCCACAGAATTGCTCTCGACTCCGGGATCAAAAAAGAGGTGATGCTGTTTCGAACCTTTGTGCGACAGGAGGCGGGAATACTGTTCTCGCACATCGCCGACCACCATTCAGAAAATTATTTAAAATCCCTGGTCACGGGGCTGAAGGGCCACAACAACCAGCTCAAGTTTCTGGTCGATGCACACGAACACTACACGCCATCGATACCCCTGCCGGAGTTTCTGGGGAAAAACTACCGGCAGTTCCCCATCGAAACACTTATTCGTTCGGACGATGAAGGGGGAAGCTTCAGTTTCGATGGACAGGACTATATCTGGGCCTCGGCGGCTATTGAGGGCATTCCCTACAAACTGATTGTTACCCAGCGGACACAAACAGAAGTTACTGCGTTCATGGAAAGCCTGGGAGCGCGGCTGGTGGCGACAGGCGTTGTTGTGATCTGGATCGCGGCCTGGAGTGCATTGTTGCTGGCCGCCAATATATCCCGTCGCCTGGACCGGCAGAATGCTGTCCTTGTTCACCAGGCCCTTCACGATGACCTGACGGATCTTCCCAACCGTACGCTGTTGTACGACTGTCTCGAACAGACCATTCATGACGCCGGCCAGACTGGCAAACAGGGCGCGCTGATGGTCATGGATCTGGACCGGTTCAAGGACATCAACGATACCCTCGGGCATACCAGCGGTGACCTGTTGCTCCAGCAGGTCGGCGCCCGCATCCAGACTGCAACCCGGGACAGCGACACGGTTGCACGCCTTGGTGGCGATGAATTCGCCGTGTTGTTGCCCGGAATCGATACCGTACAGGCGGTGCGTTTCGCCCGCAACATCATCAGCGTTCTGGAACGGCCCTTTGTTATCGAAAATATGTACCTTGACATAGAAACCAGCATTGGCATCAGCGTGTATCCCGACCATGGCCAGGAAGCCGATACACTCATCAGGCGGGCCGATGTGGCCATGTACCAGGCCAAACAGCGAAACAGCGGATGCTTTATCTATGAGCCGGAATCAGATCCTTACAGCATGCGCCGACTGGCGCTGATGGGAGAACTGCGTCATGCACTGGAGCACGATGGCCTGACGCTCTACTACCAGCCCAAAGTGGATCTCGACAATGGTCGCGTGACCGGCGTTGAAGCATTACTGCGCTGGACACATCCCCAGCACGGTTTTATCGGCCCGGACGAATTCATTCCACTGGCGGAGCGCGGCGGACTGATCCGGCCGCTTACCCTGTGGGTGCTCAATGCTGCCCTGCGTCAATGCCACCTGTGGCGAAAGATGGGTCTGGATCTCAATGTTGCAGTGAATCTTTCAGCACGTAACCTGGCGGAATCCAGACTGCCCGACCAGGTAGCAGGGCTGCTGGAAGCCTGGGAAGTGCCAGCCTCCAGGCTGATAGTCGAAATCACCGAAAGCGCCTTCATGGATGATCCGTTGCACGCTCGCAAGATCCTCATGCGCCTGGAGGAAATCGGCGTGCGCGCTTCGATTGATGATTTTGGTACGGGATATTCGTCACTGGCAGCACTCGGACAACTTCCCGTTGCGGAAATCAAAATAGACCGGTCTTTCGTCACAGACATGCTGAACAATTCGAAGCATGCCGTTATTGTGAAATCGACCATTGACCTTGGGCACAACCTGGGACGCTCGGTAACAGCCGAAGGTGTGGAAGATGAAAGGACGCTGGAAGCGCTGAAAGAACTGGGTTGTGACAAGGCGCAGGGTTATTACATGAGCCGTCCGCTACCCGCCAGCGAACTGGTGGCCTGGGTTGAAGCGAATACTTCAAAACAGCGTTATGTCGCCCTCTGATTCAGTGGCTGCATCGCTGGACACATCGCCCACAACAACCCCGTGAGCCATGCGCTCATCTGCCGTGGTATACGAAGCTTTCATTTGCTCCAGGCAACTTGCAACATCAATCTGTTCGCCGTTTCTTCCGATGCTGTCAAATTGCAGGGCAAGCTGGCCCATGTTCGTTTCCACATTGGCCAGTATCTGGTCGACACGATCCTGGAACTGAAAAGCAATCAGCGCCTTGCCGATCTGCCGATGTATGTGTCCCGCCGACAGCGAAAGTGTTTCAGCGGTATCGGACAGCGCATTCACCTGACTCGCATAACGCTCTGATACGGCATTGACGATAACCTGGCTTTCCTCTACCAGTGCGTTTTCCCGCTGCACACTGTCTTCGGCGCTGCCAACGGCCAGGGAAATCGCCTCATTGATCTTTCTGGAACTATCGATGATCGTGCCACTGATTTCACCGGAGCGTGTTGCCAGTGTTCGCACCTCATCGGCCACCACGGAGAACCCCCGCCCCGCTTCACCGGCGCGGGCGGCCTCTATCGCGGCATTGAGGGCAAGCATGTTGGTCTGGTCCGCGATGGAAGACACGGCTTGCGCCATTTTCTGCAGGTCCACGGTATATTCCGACAACCCGCGCATCTGCTCGAGGAAATCATTCTTGGTATCGATGGTTGACTGCAATGAGTCGATTACGGCTTTTAACTGTGCCTCGACCTCGCATACGCTGCCCCTGGTATAGAAGGGGCAATCACTGTCCGCCGCACGCTGGCACTCCGTTCCTGTTTTTCCGATCGAGGTATCCAGTGATGATTGCAGCGTTGTGGCAATCTCCCGGAAATCTGCCACCAGGGTCTCGATTTCCCGCCCGGACAAGTCACGCACATTGCGGATCTGTTTTGCCCAAAGCGTGAAAGCCTTGTCGCAGACGTCAGCAACTGCAGCTGCAGACTCGCGGGACAAGGTTTGCGCCTCATCGGTTGCAAGGGGGGAAAGGGTTTCAACCTCTACCCGCTCAGGCGTGCGATTACCGCGCCAGTACCAGAAAGCGCCCAGCAGGCCGATGGCGGGCGTGGCCCACAGGGTGAATTTAACGAATAGTTCCATGCGCTCAGATCCCTCGCCTTTGTTTTGCATCTCCGGTGGAAAATGCATGTTGTCTGGCGGGGTTAGGGCCGGAACCCAGGAGTCGTGCAGGTGCAGGACACGATCTGGAAAAATGACTGCTGCACGGTATAACGACAGTTACCCGTCTGGCTTTAATGTTGTCCGGTGTGTTGAAACGGGCTGTCCGTGGTGCTGCAAAACCCGTCGATCTTTCCGCTGTCTGACATCAGCCTGTCCGGTGAAAGTAACCATTCAGCGATATCCTCCAGCACCACCTGCGCGTTCAGGTCACGTGTCAGCATGTGATAGCCCCGTGGATAAAGCCTTACCTGTGAGGCGTTCGGTGTCTGTTGCAGGCGGTCCAGTAACTGGCAGGTTGGCTGGCGCGGAATAATCTCGTCGTGAGCGCCATACAGCAACAGGCAGCGATTGAAATGCACCGCCGGTATAGAAGCGGCAACATCCATCAGGTTGGTCACGCCATACAGGACATCGACACGCGTGGCCCTGATGATTTTCGGGTCACGCCCCAGTGCACGCAACATGTCGATGTTGTCAGACGGGTGAAGATTGAGCCCCTCTCCGGTCAGTCGTTTCCCGGGCAGGGTATGCGCAGCAAACCACAACCCGGCGCGCTGGTACCAGGGCATGCTGTCACGTGACCAGACCGCCGGTGCCAGCAGGATTTCACCCGCCACATCCAGTGCCGCTTCACGTTGTGCGGCAAGTACAACGCCGCCCCCCATGCTTTCGCCCAGCACATACAACGGGCAGTCCGGGTGTGTACGGCGCAGCAGGCGGAGCATGTCGTGCAGGTCATCCACCATGCGCTGCCAGCCATGCCAGTAACCCGCACCGTCGGTTTCGCCAAAGCCACGCTGGTCATAGGCATAAACCGTAACACCCCGCCCGGCCAGATAAGGGCCGACGCCGGCAAAGGCATTGCGGTAGTCGTTCAGGCCATGCAACGCCAGCAACACCGCGCGACAGGTGTCCGCCTGTTGTGGCTGCCAGACCGACAGCGGCAGCCGATAACCGTCGCGCATCAGCGCATAATCCGGCTGCAGCGACAATTCCGTGGAGATCTGACTGGAGGGATAACGATACGGCGTGGCGCAGGCGGCAAGACCCAGCACAATCAATACTGATATCACTTTAAATATATTCACCATCATACTGTTATATATATTAAACATATGATTAGTTTGCCAATGCGAGGAGCGAAGCGACGAAGCAATCTCCAACCGTCTGGTTTCAGGCGTGCAGATTGCCGCGCTTTGCTCGCCATGACGCATCTACCCAGCGCAAATCAAATAGCCCATAATGGCGTGCTTACTTGAATTCGGGTCACGGGAGCTTTGAATGAGCAACAGTTTTTCCACACGGAGCACACTTAACTGCAACGGCAAGGACTACGAAATCTATCGCCTGCCGGCGCTGGAAAAGGATGTTTCCACACTACCCTACTCTCTCAAGGTGCTGCTGGAAAACCTGCTGCGCTTTGAAGACGGCAAAACCGTCACTCGTGACGACATCGAAGCGCTCATCAACTGGGAGCCGAACGCCGCACCCAGTCAGGAAATCGCCTACCGTCCTGCGCGTGTGCTGATGCAGGATTTCACCGGTGTCCCGGCCGTGGTCGATCTTGCCGCCATGCGCGACGCCATGAAGGCCCTGGGCGGTGACCCGGAAAAGATCAACCCGCTGCAGCCTGCCGAACTGGTGATTGACCACTCGGTGCAGATCGACAGCTTCGGGCGCAAGGATTCGATGGACCTGAATGCCAAAATCGAATACCAGCGCAACCAGGAGCGCTACGCCTTTCTGAAGTGGGGCCAGAAGGCCTTCTCCAACTTCAAGGTGGTGCCGCCGGATACCGGCATTGTCCACCAGGTCAATCTCGAATACCTGGCGCGCGTGGTGTTCGCGCAGGAAAACAACGGCGTGCTGCAGGCCTACCCTGACACACTGGTGGGTACCGACTCGCACACTACGATGGTCAA
Source organism: Thiogranum sp. (assembly GCF_058323355.1). Taxonomy (NCBI): domain Bacteria; kingdom Pseudomonadati; phylum Pseudomonadota; class Gammaproteobacteria; order Chromatiales; family Ectothiorhodospiraceae; genus Thiogranum; species Thiogranum sp. Next base: position 10,944 of record NZ_JBTTIO010000017.1, on the reverse strand, counting down.
TGGCCTTGGCGTACTGGGCTGGGGCGTGGGCGGCATCGAGGCCGAGGCCGCCATGCTTGGTCAGCCGGTTTCCATGCTGATCCCGCAGGTCGTGGGTTTCAAACTCAATGGTGAACTGCCCGAAGGTGCAACGGCAACTGACCTGGTACTGCGGGTGGTTGAAATGCTGCGCAAGCACGGCGTGGTCGGCAAGTTCGTGGAATTCTTCGGCGACGGTCTCGACCACCTGTCGCTGGCCGACCGGGCAACGCTGGCTAACATGGCCCCGGAATACGGCGCCACCTGCGGCATCTTCCCGGTTGACGGAGAAACTCTGAACTACCTGCACCTGTCCGGCCGCAGCGAGGAACAGATCGCACTGGTGGAGGCCTATGCGCGCGAGCAGGGTATGTTCCGCGTCAAGGGGCAGCCCGACACCCGCTATACCAGCGTTGTGGAACTGGATATGGGAGACGTCGTACCGAGCCTCGCCGGACCCAAGCGCCCGCAGGATCGCGTGCCGCTGAGTGACTCGAAGCGCATGTTCAATGAAGCGCTCACTGCGCTGAAAAACGAGCGCAAGCTGGAAAGCCGCACGGCTTCCGGCAGCATCGATGGCCAGCACTTCGAACTGAACGATGGCGCGGTTGTCATCGCCTCCATCACCTCCTGCACCAACACCTCCAACCCGTCGGTCATGCTCGGCGCCGGGCTGGTAGCGCGCAAGGCGGTCGAAAAAGGACTGAAAGTAAAACCCTGGGTTAAAACCTCGCTGGCGCCCGGTTCGCAGGTGGTAACCGAATACCTGAACCAGGCCGGCCTGATGGATGATCTGGAAACACTGGGCTTCAATGTCGTCGGTTACGGCTGTGCAACCTGCATCGGCAACTCCGGCCCGTTACCGGAAGCTGTTTCCAAAGCCATTGCAGACGGCAACCTGTCCGCCTGCTCGGTACTCTCCGGCAACCGCAATTTTGAAGGCCGTGTGCACGCCGAAGTGCGCATGAACTACCTCGCCTCTCCGCCGCTGGTGGTGGCCTATGCTATTGCCGGCACCATGGACACAGACCTGGTCAATGAACCCCTGGGACAGGATGCCAACGGCAACGATATATTCCTGAAAGATATCTGGCCCGGCCAGGCGGAGATCAGCGCGCTGATCAGCAGCAGTGTCAACCGCGAGGAATTCACCCGTGTGTATGAAGACGTCTTCAAGGGCGAGAACCGCTGGAATGCGCTGGAATCCCCGCAAGGTCAGTTGTTCGGCTGGAAAGACGATTCCACCTACATCCGCAACCCGCCCTATTTCGAAGGCATGAGCCAGGACGTGGGTGAAATTTCCGATATCACCGGCGCACGTGCGCTGGCCATGCTTGGTGATTCGGTTACGACCGACCACATCTCCCCGGCCGGCGCCATCAAGCCCGACAGCCCGGCGGGCCAGTACCTGCTGGAACAGGGCGTACAGCCAGCCGACTTCAACTCACTGGGTTCGCGGCGCGGCAACCACGAAGTCATGATGCGCGGCACCTTCGCCAATATCCGCCTGCGCAACCTGCTGGCGCCCGGTACCGAGGGCGGCGTGACCGTGCACCTGCCCGACGGCGAAGCGATGAGCATTTACGATGCGGCCATGCGTTACAAGGACGAAAATGTGCCGCTGATCGTACTGGCCGGCAAGGAATACGGCTCCGGCTCGTCTCGCGACTGGGCCGCCAAGGGTCCACGCCTGCTCGGCGTGCGTGCGGTGATTGCCGAAAGCTACGAACGCATCCATCGCACCAACCTGGTGTGCATGGGTATACTGCCCCTGCAATACAACCAGGGGGAAACAGCTGCATCGCTCGGCCTGACCGGCAAGGAAACCTTCCGCTTCGAAGGCCTCGGTGACGGTTCGGCCAAACAGCTGACGGTGCGCGCGGTCAGCGACGACGGCAGCGAAAAGACCTTCACCGTACGTGTGCGTATCGACACCCCGCAGGAAGTCGAATACTACCGGCACGGTGGCATCCTGCACTATGTACTCCGTCAACTGGCAGCCTGATATGAGCATGGAACTGACTTCACTTACTGCCGTTTCTCCTGTTGACGGCCGCTATGGCCGCAAGACCGAAGCACTGCGCCCGATCTTCAGCGAGTACGGTCTCATCCGTCATCGCGTACTGGTCGAGGTACGCTGGCTGCAGGCACTTGCCGCCCACAGCGGGATTCCCGAAGTGCCGGTACTCAGCGAGCACGCCAGCAACCTGCTCGATGCCATCGCCGCCAACTTCAGCGAGGAAGATGCGCAGCGCGTCAAGAACATCGAACGCACCACCAACCATGATGTGAAGGCGGTAGAGTATTTCCTTAAGGAAAAGATTGCCGGCAACAGCGAACTGGAAGCCATCAGTGAATTTATCCACTTTGCCTGCACCTCCGAGGATATCAATAATCTTGCCCACGCACTGATGCTGCGCGAGGCGCGTGGCCAGGTGCTGCTGCCGCAACTCGACGAAATCATCCGTGCCATCACCCAGCTCGCACACGACAACGCGGAACTGCCCATGCTGTCGCGTACCCACGGCCAGCCCGCTTCGCCCACCACGCTGGGCAAGGAAATGGCCAATGTGGCATCGCGCCTGCACCGCCAGCGTGACCAGGTTGCCGCCGTGCCCATGCTCGGCAAGCTCAATGGCGCTGTCGGCAACTACAACGCACACATGGTGGCCTACCCCGAGATTGACTGGCCAGCCTTCAGCCGTGAATTCGTTACCCGCCTCGGTCTCGACTGGAACCCCTATACCATCCAGGTCGAGCCGCACGACTACATCGCGGAACTGTTCGATGCGGTATCGCGCTTTAACGTCATTCTGATCGACTTTGCACGTGATGTGTGGGGCTACATCTCGCTCGGTTATTTCAAACAGAAAACCGTGGCCGGTGAAATCGGTTCCTCGACCATGCCGCACAAGGTCAACCCCATCGACTTCGAGAATGCCGAGGGCAACTTCGGCATCGCCAATGCCATCTTCGACCACCTGTCGATGAAACTGCCGATCTCCCGCTGGCAGCGTGACCTCAGCGACTCCACGGTATTGCGTAACCTGGGCGTGGGCATCGCACACTCTGCCATTGGTTACGATTCATTGATACGTGGTATTGGCAAACTCGAACCCAACCCGGCCAGGCTTGCCGAGGACCTGGATGCCACCTGGGAAGTTCTCGCCGAAGCGGTACAGACGGTCATGCGCCGCTATGGCGTGGAACAGCCTTACGAAAAGCTCAAGGAACTGACGCGCGGCAAGGGCATCGATGCCGAATCCCTCAAGACCTTTATCGAGGGACTGGATATTCCGCAGCAGGCAAAGGATGCGCTGGAAAAACTGACACCGGGCAGTTACATCGGTAATGCCGTGGAACAGGCAAAATCCATCTGAAAAAAATCCCCGCAAACGCGGGGATAAATACCTCAACACCCTGCTTCGCTCGTTATTCGGCCACCGCCAGGGGCGTCACCCAGCGTTCCTGCTTCCACTCGCGGGAACATAACCACTCGGCCAGTTTGTGGGGACTCTGAGGCTTGCGGATAAAGTAACCCTGCGCCGTATCGCAACCCAGCATTTCCAGAAGATCCCACACGTCGGTGCTTTCCACCCCCTCTGCTACAACTTTCAGGCCCAGGTTATGGGCCAGGTCAATCGTCGCGCGGACAATAACCGCGTCATTTTCATCGCTGTCCATCTGCGTGACGAAAGACTTGTCAATTTTTATCTCATCAACCGGCAACTGTTTCAGGTAGGCCAGCGAGGAGTAACCGGTTCCAAAGTCATCGATCGATAACTGGAAACCCATGTTCGACAGGCGTCGCATCACACGGCGCGCTGTCAACGGGTCCGACATAATTGCGCTCTCGGTAATTTCAAGAATGATCCGTGAAGGGTTGGCGTTATACCGCCTGACCAGTTTCTGAACCTGGGACGGCAACCGCCTGTCCTGCAGGCTGCGCACGGAAAGATTAATACTGATACTCAGATCAATACCGGCAACAGCCCATGTCGCGACCTGTGCCAGTGCGTGATCGATCACCCACAAGGTGAGAGGACGGATCACGCCGGTCTGCTCGGCAGACGGAATAAACTCCTCGGGCGGAACCAGGCCGTATTGCGGGTGGTTCCAGCGCACCAGCGCCTCGGCACAGAAAATCCTGCCACTGGATATGTCTACCATTGGCTGGTAGTCCAGCGTCAACTGGTCCTGCTCGATCGCCTCCTTGAGTTCGGCTGAAAGCCCGAGGCGGCTGATGGACTTGTCGTCACGACCCGCTGCATAGAAGGTAAAGCCTTTTTGCCTGCGCTTGGCTTCATACATGGCCACATCGGCAAAGCGCATCAGCAGGCTGGCGTCCTGGCCATGTTCGGGGCATAGCGCAACACCAATACTGATGCCCGCGCGCAGGCGAAGGTTTTCGATCTTGATCGGTTGTTCGAGCGCCGTAGAAATCTTGCGGCAAATGAGTTTTGCATGTTCACGGTCAGCACCCGGCAACAACACGGCAAATTCATCACCGCCAAGTCGTGCCACCATATCTGTATGGCGCAGCACGGAAACCAGCCGCCGGCTGACCTCCTGTAGCAGCCGATCGCCGATGTGGTGTCCCAGCGTGTCGTTCACTTCCTTGAACTGGTCGAGATCCATGATAAAGAGCGCAATCGTCTCGTTGGCTTCCTGCGCGGCCAGCAACTCGCTTTCAAGGCGCTCGAGTAACAGCGAACGATTGGGCAGGTTGGTCAAACTATCATGTCGCGCCTGGTATTCCAGCGCATAATTTTCCGCCACGACTTCTTCACTGAGCCGCTCGAGTCGCTTGTGCAAACGTTCAATAACGCCACAGCGGGAAAAATCCGGCAACGGGATCCCAAGTCGCTGTGCATAGCGCTCCACGATATGATGAACACGTTCAACACGGGCCATGAGATGAACGGCCACTGCCACCAGCAACAGGCCGAAGAACAACATTGTCCAGGTGCGCTGTTCACGCATTGCTCCGTCATAAACGACATCCAGCGCCAGCCAGGTGGTGGTGCTGGCAAGCAACACAACCGCCACGGCACGTACAGACAAATCCCCCAACCTCATCCTTAAACTCGCAAAACCCTGTGACATAGCGGTCACAGCTTTAATGCATTTCATTCACGTTTCTCCATCCCTGAGTCATGTAGTTGTTTTCAGGCACAACGCGTTGCGCTCACCCGAAAGGCATCAATGCCAATCCTCAGTGCCCGGGATACAAAAAATGGAAAGTACCGGGCTGAGAAACGCCCGATAGGCCGAATTTTCCTTGAAATACGAAGACTTGCGTCCTATCCTTGATAACTGGCTGCAAGTCCTTCCCACTGATAACGGCAGGTCATGTCAAAGCCTTAAACTTTTTGCACCCTTGTGGCGCACGACTGTACAGTAAACCCGTGTCGCAGTAGGCTTGCGCTATGAACAATGAAGAAAATTTTCAGCGTTTCGTGAAACTGCGGCTTGGACTGTCAGACCTGGACATCGAACTCACCACCCGCGCTGAAGCCGCCTATGCCACCAACCTGATGACCGGACAGGCGCAGGACGCGCTGGATATCTTTTCCAGGCACCTCGATCCGGGCCTCTACGAGCAAGGCACTTTTCTCGACAACCTGAGTGGCCTGTGTCTGCGCAACCGCAAGGCACGCATCCGCTTTCTGGTGCAACAGCCGGTTGAGGCGGTAAAGCGCTGCCAGCGCCTGCTGGAACTGGCGCGCAAGCTCAGCAGCTCTATCGAACTGCGCCAGCCCCACCCGGACTACCGGCAACATAATGAAGCCTTCCTGGTGGCTGACCAATGTGGTCTGGTTTACCGGAAACTGTCCGACCGCTACGAGGGCACAGCTAATTTCCACGCACCGGTTGAAGCACGACGCAAGGCAGATTTCTTTACCGAAGTCTGGGACCGCAGCGCAGTCCACCCTGAATTTCGCAGGCTGTACCTCTAGTAGCCATGCGAATGCTTGTCGCCCTGCTGTTACTGCTCCAGGCCACTGCGATCGCTGCCAGTGAACTGGATGTCATTGAACTACGCCATCGTCCCGCGGAAGACATCATCCCGCTGCTCAAACCCATGCTGAATCCCGGTGAGTCGATCAGCGGACGGGGGTTCCAGTTGATACTCAAGGCTGACAGTACACGTCAGGCACAGATTCGCGCACTGGTCAGCAAGCTGGATCGTGCCGCTGCACAACTCATGATCTCCGTGTTTCACGGCAGCGAACGCGACCTGCAGGCACTCGGTGTCGATGCCGGCATCCGCTACCAGGATGGAGACACGACCATCCAGATCGGTAAGGGCAGTACCACGACAGAAGGGCATGGCATTCAGGCGACAGGCAAGATCATCGGCACGCGTACACGCATGCAGGACAATCCCGTGCATCGTCTGCGTATCACTGAGGGAACCACCGGCTACATCGAAACAGGCAAATCCATCCCCTACTTCTCCGGCAATGTCTACCAGCAGGACAACCGGCAGATCGTTGAGTCCAGTATCGCCTACAAGGATGTAACCAGCGGGTTCTACGTACGGCCCCGCGTGAACGGGGAGCGGGTCGTTATGGATATCGGCCCCCACCGTGATTCACTTGATGCATCCACTGCCGGGGCCATCAATACCCGCAGTGCCGCCACAACCATCAGCGGCCGTCTGGGTGAGTGGATTCCGCTGGGTGGAACCACCAGCCAGATCAAACGTTCTTCCACGCAGACAGGCAAGCACTATTCAACCCGGGACCGCTACAGCGAAAGCATCTGGATAAAAGCTGAGCGCGTTCGCTAAAACAAGGAGAGACCATGTTCGGATTTCAGGAATTTGTCATTCTCATACTGGTGCTGGCTGTTGCGCTGGTCATTATGGGCGTCAAGTCCGTGCCACAGGGTACAGAATATACGGTTGAACGTTTCGGCCGTTATACCAGAACCCTGCGCCCGGGACTCAATATCATCGTACCGATCATTGACCGCGTCGGTGCAAAACTGAACATGATGGAACGCGTCATGGACGTGCCCTCGCAGGAAGTCATCACCCGCGACAACGCCATGGTAACCGTCGACGGCGTGGTGTTCTTCCAGGTGCTCGATGCCGCCAGGGCCGCCTACGAGGTCAACCAGCTGGAACTCGCTATCCTCAACCTGACCATGACCAATATCCGTACTGTCATGGGCTCCATGGATCTCGACGCGCTGCTGTCGCAACGCGACACCATCAATGCACAACTGCTGCACGTGGTCGACGACGCCACCACGCCGTGGGGCGTCAAGGTGACACGCATCGAGATCAAGGATATCACCCCGCCGCGTGACCTGGTCGACGCCATGGCGCGGCAGATGAAAGCCGAGCGAGAGAAGCGCGCCAACATCCTTGAGGCGGAGGGCTTCCGCCAGGCGGAAATCCTCAAGGCGGAAGGTGAGAAACAGGCCGTCATCCTGGATGCCGAGGGTAACCGCCAGGCGGCCTTCCTCGATGCCGAGGCGCGCGAACGCCAGGCAGAAGCCGAAGCCCGGGCAACGGAGATGGTTTCCACGGCCATTGCCAGCGGTGACATCAACGCCATCAACTATTTCGTGGCGACAAAATATATTGACTCGTTACAGGCCATCGCCACCTCACCCAATCAGAAACTGGTATTGATGCCACTCGAGGCAGCCAGTGTCATCGGCGCCATCGGCGGCATCGCCGAGCTGGCCAAAGATGCACTGGGTAAACAGAAACAAGCTGAGGCCGGAGATCGGTCGAGAGGGAATCCCGGGGTATGATGGAGTCAATCGGCCACTGGCACTGGTGGATTCTCGCCGCTGTATTGATCATTCTGGAAGTGTTTGCGCCGGGTGCCTTTTTTCTCTGGCTGGGTATTTCCGCCGTGGCGGTCGGTGGCATGGTTTATCTGGCTCCGGACATGGGCTGGGAATACCAGTTGTTACTGTTCTCGGTACTGTCGGTTATCAGCATTGTCATCTGGCGCAAGTACTTTCGATCCACTCCCGCTGATACCGACCAGCCACACCTGAACCGGCGTGGTGAGCAGTACGTCGGCCGGGTTTTCACGCTGGAAGAACCGATCGTCGACGGTATCGGCAAGATCCGCGTGGATGACTCCACCTGGAAGGTACGCGGCGAGGACTGCCCTGCTGGCACCCGGATCGAGGTTACCGGCGTGGATGGGACGATTCTGGAAGTCCTCCGCAAGAACTGACCCTGAACAGGCGTGCAGGGACGGGCCTGAGCCACGAATGCCGGTATTCCGGCATCCTCCTGACGACGCTGGTATAATGCGTTTCTTTTGACTGTTCGCCCAGGCTCATGAAAACACTCGAACAACTCCTCGAAGAACGCATTCTCATCCTGGACGGCGCCATGGGCACCATGATCCAGCGCTATAAACTGGACGAAGCCGACTACCGCGGCGAGCGCTTTGCCGATTGGCCGACCGACCTGAAGGGCAACAACGACCTGCTGTCGCTGACCCAGCCGCAGATCATCAGCGACATCCACAAGGCCTACCTTGAGGCCGGTGCGGACATCGTCGAGACCAACACTTTTAATTCCACCAGCGTATCGCTGGCGGACTACCAGCAGGAAGTGCTGGTCTACGAACTGAACTACGAAGGCGCGCGACTCGCGCGCGCCGCCTGCGATGAATTCAGCAGCGAAGACAAACCCCGTTTCGTCGCCGGTGTGCTCGGCCCCACCAGCCGCACCTGTTCGCTAAGCCCGGATGTCAACGACCCCGGCTTCCGCAACATCACCTTCGACGAGTTGCGCGACACCTATTACGAAGCCACCAAAGCACTGATCGAGGGTGGCGCTGACATCATCCTGGTCGAAACCATTTTTGACACCCTCAACGCCAAGGCCGCCACCTTCGCAGTGGAGACCTGTTTCGAGGACCTGGGCAAAACCCTGCCGGTAATGATCTCCGGCACCATTACCGATGCCTCCGGCCGCACCCTGTCCGGCCAGACCGCCGAAGCCTTCTTCAACTCACTGCGCCACGTCAAACCGATTTCGCTGGGCTTCAACTGCGCGCTGGGCGCCAAACAATTGCGCCAGTACATCGACGAGCTGGCCGGCACCGCGGACTGTTACGTCAACGCCCACCCCAACGCCGGCCTGCCCAACGAGTTTGGCGAGTACGACGAATCGCCGGAAGAAATGGCCAAAGAACTGGGCGAATGGGCAAAGAGCGGTTTCCTCAACATCATCGGCGGCTGCTGCGGCACCACCCCGCCGCATATCAAGGCGATTGCCGAGGCGGTGTCGAAATATCCACCGCGCAAGAAGGTCGAGCACGACTTCACCCTGCGCCTGTCCGGTCTTGAGCCCTGCAACATCCGCGATGACTCGCTGTTTGTGAATGTCGGCGAACGCACCAACGTCACCGGCTCAGCCAGGTTCAAACGCCTGATCCTCGAAGAACAGTACGACGAAGCGCTGGACGTGGCGCGCGAGCAGGTCGAGAACGGCGCGCAGATCATCGACATCAACATGGACGAAGGCATGCTCGATGGCGAAAAAGCCATGATCACCTTCCTCAACCTGATCGCCAGCGAACCGGACATCTCGCGCGTGCCGATCATGGTCGACTCGTCCAAGTGGCACATCATCGAAGCGGGCCTGAAGCGCATCCAGGGCAAGGGCGTCGTCAACTCCATCAGCATGAAGGAAGGCGAAGAAGCCTTTATCAAACACGCGAAGCTGTGCCGCAAGTATGGCGCCGCCATTATCGTCATGGCCTTCGACGAAGTCGGCCAGGCCGATACCCGCGAGCGCAAGGTCGAGATCTGCACGCGCGCCTACAAGATCCTTACCGAGCAGATCGGTTTCCCGCCGGAAGAGATTATCTTCGACCCGAACATTTTCGCCGTCGCCACCGGCATCGATGAGCACAACAACTACGGCGTCGACTTCATCGAAGCCACGCGCGAGATCAAGCAGACCTTGCCGCACGCCAGGGTCTCCGGCGGCGTCAGCAACGTGTCCTTCTCGTTCCGCGGCAACAACCCGGTGCGCGAAGCCATCCACGCCGTGTTCCTGTACCACGCCATCAAGGCCGGTATGGACATGGGTATCGTCAACGCCGGCCAGCTGGCCATCTACGACGACCTGCCGGAAGAACTGCGCGAACGCGTCGAAGACGTGGTACTCAACCGCCGCGACGACGCCACCGAGCGCCTGCTGGAGATCGCCGGTAAATACAAGGGCGACGGCAGCACCGCCGAAAAGAAAGAAGACCTGGAGTGGCGCAGCTGGCCGGTCGTGAAACGCCTTGAACACGCGCTGGTCAAGGGCATAGACGCCTTCGTGGAAGAAGACACCGAAGAATGCCGCCAGCAATTCGACCGCCCCATCCAGGTCATCGAAGGCCCGCTGATGGACGGCATGAACGTGGTCGGCGACCTGTTCGGCGAAGGTAAAATGTTCCTGCCGCAGGTGGTCAAGAGCGCACGCGTGATGAAAAAAGCCGTCGCCTACCTGCTGCCCTACATCGAAGCGGAAAAAGACGAGAACACCCGCGCCAAGGGCAAGATCCTCATGGCCACCGTCAAGGGCGACGTCCACGACATCGGCAAAAACATCGTCGGCGTGGTGCTGCAATGCAACAACTTCGAAGTCATTGACCTTGGCGTCATGGTGCCGGCGCAGAAAATCCTGGAGGCGGCGCGCGAACACGGGGTCGATATTATCGGCCTCAGCGGCCTCATCACCCCCAGTCTCGATGAGATGGCGCACATGGCGAAGGAAATGGAGCGCGAAGGTTTTGAAGTCCCGTTGATGATCGGCGGCGCCACCACCTCACGCGTGCACACCGCCGTGAAAATCGAACCCGGCTACCACGGCACCACCGTATACGTGAAAGACGCCTCGCGTGCGGTCGGTGTCGCCCAGAACCTGCTCAGCGAAGACAACAA
>NZ_JBTTIO010000016.1:0-15332 GCF_058323355.1 Thiogranum sp. | reverse complement strand
TGAAGCGGCTGCCCGGCTTGCAGCACGGATTATTCGTGGTGAAGCCGTTTCCCGAATAGAACCTGTTACTGAAAGTCCTGGTGAACTGGTGTTCGACTGGAAGGTATTGCAGCATTTCGGCGTACGGCTCAATGACGATCTCCTGGAAAAGGCAAAAATAATCAACAGGCCACTTCCTTTCCTGGATCGCCATCCGCGTCTGGTGCCGCTGGTATTAACCGTTCTGGCGGCTGTGACAGTGATGGTCATCGGCATCTTCATTTTTATTAACCGTCGCAAGAACAGCCTTATCAAGGAACAGACGACCGATAACCTGACCGGGTTGCCAAACCGTACGCGCCTGTTGCAGGACACCTTGTCCATGCAGGCGCCGCGCTTTGCAGTTATTGATATTAATAACTTCAAGGCAATAAATACTTTCTACGGACTGGAGACCGGTGATGCTGTGCTTGTCGCCGTCAGTCGGGAAATCGCCCGCCTGTTGCCGGACGGTGTGCGGCTGTATCGAATGGGGCGTGACCAGTTCGGTGTGCTGGCTGATATCTCTCTTGATTTCACCTCATTCAAGCAACTGGTGGCGAAGATTGTCGAAACACTCAGACACAGTCACCTGGCGATCGGTGAGCCGGAAATACATCTTACAGCGAGTGCAGGCATCAGCGGTCGTGAAAGTACGTCATTGATTGCCGGTGCCGAGCAGGCCCTGCACATGGCCAGGGAACGAAACGAGGGCTATGCGGTTGATGAGAATGCGCTGCAGGATGCCGAGCGCCAGAAGCAGAATATTCTCTGGGCCAACAAGCTGAGTACGGCCCTGGAAGACGGCCGGATCAGGCCCTTCTTCCAGCCCATCATTCACAATGCCAGCGGCCGGTGTGAGAAGTACGAGGCGCTGGTGCGCCTGATCGACGATGATGGCAGTATTGTTACACCCTTTTACTTTCTTGAAGCGGCCAAACGTACACGACAGTATGCCATGCTGACCCGTGCCATGATCGAGCAGAGTCTTGCCATGATGGGTAACAGCCCCGTCAGCATTTCTCTCAACTTTACCGTTGAAGATATCCGCAACCACGAGACTGTTGAATATTTTAAGGAGATGTTGAGTAAATATAACGTGGCAGATCGTGTGATAGTGGAGCTGATAGAGAGCGAGGGCATAGAAAACTACGAAGAGGTCAGCCACTTTATTGCCGGGATCAAGGCACTGGGCTGTCGCGTGGCTATCGATGACTTCGGTACAGGTTACTCCAATTTCACCCACCTGATGAACCTCAATGCAGATTACCTGAAGATAGACGGCTCCATTATCAAACGTATCAACGATGACAGGAACTCGGAACTGGTCACCCGGACCCTGGTGGATTTTGCCCGTCGTATGGGTATGGAAACCGTTGCGGAATATGTTGACTCACAGGCCGTACTGGACAAGGTAACAGAGCTGGGTGTGGATTATTCCCAGGGCTTTTTCCTGGGCAAACCGGAGCCCGGGTTACCCGGATCCTGATGGAACCTGCTGCCACTTCTTTTTCAGCACTGGAACTGGATGCCGCCCTGACGGCCAATCTTGATTCCATGGGTTACCAGGTCATGACGCCGGTTCAGGCGCAGAGCCTGCCGGTTATACTGCGAGGTAACGACCTCATTGCCCAGGCCGAGACGGGAAGCGGGAAAACAGCGGCATTTGGCATAGGTCTGCTCAGCCGGCTGGATACACGTAGCCGGTGTGTACAGGCGCTGGTACTGTGCCCCACCCGGGAGCTTGCTGACCAGGTTGGCAAGGAGATACGCCGTCTGGCAAGTGCCACCCCTAACGTCAAGTTGCTACTGCTCTGCGGTGGCGTGCCCTACGGGCCACAGGCGGGTTCGTTAAAACATGGTGCGCATATCATCGTTGGTACACCCGGACGCGTTCTGAAACATTTGCGCAAGGACTCACTCAAACTGGACAGGCTCCGGACCCTGGTTCTGGACGAAGCCGACCGAATGCTTGATATGGGGTTTTACGATGACATGGCTGAAATTGTTGCCGCCACTCCGGCTGAACGACAAACCCTGCTGTTTTCCGCGACCTACCCGGTGTCGATTAAGAACATCAGTGCATCGATGCAGAAAAATCCCGAGCGGGTCAGTGTTGAGGCAACCCATACTCAAAGCAGGATCGAACAGGTGTTTTATGAAGTGGCCAGTAAGGACAAGCGTATTGCTGCACTGGTAACGCTGCTCAGACATTATACACCTGCCTCCTGCGTGATCTTCTGTAACATGAAACAACAATGCCAGGGGGTCGCAGATACACTGCGGGCAAAAGGCTTCAGCGCACTTGCGTTGCATGGCGACCTGGAGCAACGCGAACGTGACCAGGTGCTGGTGCAGTTTTCCAACAGGAGCTGTTCTATTCTGGTGGCGACCGACGTTGCAGCGCGGGGTCTCGATATCAAGGACCTCGAAGCAGTGATCAATTTCGAGTTGAGCCAGGATCCGGAGGTACACATTCATCGTATTGGTCGTACCGGTCGTGCAGGGAAATCGGGACTGGCCCTCAGCCTGTATATTGCCGCAGAGTCTCATCGGGTGAATGCAATTGAGGATTACCAGCAAAGTCCGGTCAGTTTCGCCGAGCTGGATGGTTTAAATGTCGATCACAAGCAGGACCTCAGACCACCCATGGTTACCTTGTGCATCGATGGAGGGCGCAAGAGCAAGATGCGCCCCGGTGATATTCTTGGCGCATTGACTAATGCATCGGGTATCACTGGCGACCAGGTTGGAAAGATCGATGTCTTTGATCGACGGGCCTATGTCGCTATCGAGCGCACCCTGGTAGACAGGGCATTACAACAACTTTCCTCGGGAAAAATAAAAGGTCGCTTTTTCAAGGCGAGAAAGCTCGGATGACGCCCTGGGTTTTACTCGACAGCACGCAGGTGCCTGGCAATGGAGGGGTGCTGCAGCTGTACCAGCGTGGTGATGAATTCTCGATAAAATTCGCCGGTGGCGGTGAGTTGATGAACAGCCGTGTCCATGGTTCTGAAGATGCGCTGGCGGAGCAGGCCCATGCCAGGTTGGCGGACTGCGCCAGCCCGCGATTACTCATCGGTGGGCTGGGCATGGGCTTTACCCTGGCTGCAGCACTCCTGCACTTTGGTGAACAGGCACAGGTCGTGGTGGCTGAGTTGCTGCCTGCTGTGGTGGCGTGGAATACAGGGCCGCTTGGTGCGCTGGCCGGTCATCCCCTCCGTGATCCGCGTGTGACGGTGCGGGAGATGGATGTAGCTCAAATCCTCAGGGCAGAATCAACCGCCTATGACGCGATTCTGCTGGATGTGGACAATGGTCCTGAAGGGCTCACGCGCAAGGAGAATGACTGGCTCTATGGTATGAACGGGTTGAATGCGGCCTATACAGCGTTGCGTCCCAACGGGCTACTGGCTGTGTGGTCGGCCGGCCCGGACCCGGAGTTTCACCAGCGCTTGCGGAAGGTTGGATTTGAAGTGGACGAGGTGCGTGTTCGTGCGCGCGGTTCGAAGGGGGCGCGACATATCATCTGGTTTGCCAGGCGTACCGCTCAGTCAGGCGACTAACATCCAGGTTCTTTTCCCGAGCTAAAATTTTTGCCATTCCGAACGATAATATAGAGGATCGGTATGGCCGGTCCCGTGTTCCCGGAAACTCCAGGATTTTGTTTGTAGACATGTGGTTATATCAACAGGTTATTCATAGTCCCCGGAATCATTACCTGATATCTGGTGGCAGGGTATGAGCATGGGGCTTACTGCATCCCCTCACCATAATCCGCGCGCCCAGATCCAGGAGCTTCTGCATTTGCCGCCGCTTTCACCTGTCGCCCGGGATCTGCTGATTGAGCTGAGTAAGGAAGAGATCGAAATTCCTCGCCTGGTCGAGGTGATCGAATGCGACCCGGGGCTGACAGCCCGTGTTATTGGCGTGGCTAATTCGGCTTACTTCAACACGCAGGCGCCGATCTATGATATTGCCACTGCTGTCGTGCGAGTATTGGGGCTGAATCTGGTAAAGCACCTGGCCCTTGGCATCGCCCTGAGTTCGCACTTCGATACCAGCGGATGCCCGCGGTTTGAACTGGACCGGTACTGGTACCTCGCAGTTCAGACAGCCACGCTGGCGACTCACCTTGCTCCCTATGCCGAACTGGAGCAGGGTGCCCGGGAATACCTTTTCCTGGGA
The DNA here is from genome assembly GCF_058323355.1 of Thiogranum sp. Classification (NCBI taxonomy): domain Bacteria; kingdom Pseudomonadati; phylum Pseudomonadota; class Gammaproteobacteria; order Chromatiales; family Ectothiorhodospiraceae; genus Thiogranum; species Thiogranum sp. The sequence goes on along the minus strand of NZ_JBTTIO010000016.1, from coordinate 11,126 downwards.
GGTCTGCTTCATAACATGGGGGAACTGGTACTGATCCATTCCTTCCTGGAAGGCATGTGTGAAGTGCTGGCACAAAGCGACAGGGACGCCAATGCCTCAATTCCCGAGTTGCAGGAAAAAATCCTTGGGCTCACCGGAACCGAGGCGGCTGTGGTATTGGGGCACAAGTGGCATCTCCCCCCCAAAGTGGTTCATATCATCGCCAACCACGATGACCCGGGGTACCGGGGTGACGGCTGGCGCTCGGTTGGCCTGGTTGGCTATTGCAGTCAACTGATCAACGCCAATTACCTTGGCAATGGCGAGTGGTCGGAGGAATGTATCTTGCCCGGGGATAATGTCCTCCAGCTCAGTGAAGACAAGGTGGTAACAGCGCTGGAACGCCTGTCTGGCAACCAGGATCAGGTTATGGCGCTGGCCGACATCCTGGCGAGGAACAGGTAAGGATGGACAGCACGCCATTTGCCACGGCTTATCACGAACTCAGTGATCGCTTCATGCGCTTGCTGGGAGATCTGTCAGCACTGAAAGCGCTCTCGTCCCTGACGTTCCGTCATCCTGACGAAAGCGGTCTCCTGAACAGTGCCATGCGGGTGTTGATGGAAAACCATGATATGGAGCGCTGTTCTATCTTTCTTCTGGAAAACAATGTTCTCAGTTGTGCCACCGGTCTGGACTGGCATGACATGCTGGACAAGCCGGAGAAGGATCCGGCACATTGCAAACCACGTCAACCCATGACCTTCCAGCTTGGTCAGGGCATCATCGGGATGTCTGCAGAGACCGGTCGTCTGCAGCATTGTCATGACTGTCAATCCGAAAGCCGTTTTCTTCCACCCGAGCGACGCATCGGTAATGATACGATCGGTTCACTGATCTGTGCGCCGATCCAGATAAACGGGCGTGTACTGGGGGTGGTGAATGTTTCCCACAGCGAAGCGTATGCGTTCAATGATACGCATGAACGCCTGCTGCATGTCTTTGCCAGTTTTCTGGGGCAGATTCTGTCCAACTGGCGTTACTACCACAAGATGGAAGAAGAAATTCAGAACCGTACGCTGGAGTTACAGCAGGCGCTGTCCGAGGCGGAAGAACTCAAGCGCCGTTATCACCAGCTGTCGATAATAGACGAACTGACCAGCCTTCATAACCGCCGGTTTTTCTTTTCCGAAGCGAGTACGGCGCTGTCGCTGGCGATGAGACACCGGCAGCCGTTCAGTGTATTGATGGTCGACCTCGACTATTTCAAGCAGATCAACGATACCCACGGACACGCCATGGGCGACCGTGTTCTGCAGATTACGGCCGCTCTGATGAAAGCGCAGACCCGTGAGGGTGATATCCTGGCGCGATTTGGTGGTGAGGAGTTTGCATTGGCGCTGCCCAATACTGACGAGAGTGGTGCCAGGCAGATGTCCGACCGTATCCTGGACTCATTGCGTGCTGTTCATTTCAACACGGAGCAGCATGGAACAATCCGCGTAACGGCCTCCATTGGCATCACCACTTTTGTAGGTGGCGATATAAAACAAAAAGATGACCTGCTGGAACACATGCTTCGCCAGGCCGACCAGGCCCTCTATTTTGGCAAGGCACAGGGTCGCAACCAAAGCCGTTCTTACTCGGACGTTGCTTGCCAGATATAACCGGTCTGGATTTTACTTCAGGGCGTGCTGGTTGCGCCGCGAGCATTCAATAACATACCTTCACGTTCCAGAAACGCGATAACCACATCCAGCCCTTCGCAGCTCTTTAACTGGGTAAACACAAAAGGCCTGTCACCGCGCATGCGTTCGCTGTCGGCTTTCATCACATCAAGCGATGCACCGACCATCTCGGCAAGATCGATCTTGTTGATAACCAGCAGGTCGGATTTGGTAATACCCGGACCACCCTTGCGCGGGATTTTCTCGCCAGACGCAACATCGATAACATAAATGGTCAGGTCCGCCAGTTCCGGGCTGAAGGTGGCGCTGAGGTTATCGCCACCGCTTTCGATAAAGATGATATCGAGGTCGGTGAACTTGCGTGACAGGTCTTCAACCGCCGCCAGGTTCATGGAGGCGTCTTCACGGATAGCGGTGTGCGGGCAGCCACCGGTCTCCACGCCAACAATGCGATCCGCGTCCAGTGCCTGTGCCTCGGTGAGAATACGCTGATCCTCGCGGGTATAGATATCATAGGTGACCACGGCGATGTTGTAGTTGTCGCGCATGGCCTTGCACAGTTGTTCCAGCAGGGCGGTCTTGCCGGAGCCGACCGGGCCGCCGACACCGACGCGTAAGGGGGTTGAACGGGTCATGTTGTCTCCTGGTTATGATCTGAATAAACGGCTGTACTGGGTTTCGTGCAGGCTGCTGGCGATGGCCAGTGCGGGGGTGCTGGCACCGAGGCTGTTGTCATCAAAGGTGGCCGCCTGTTCAACGATCCCGCCAATTTCCGCGCTCATTTCATACAGCAGGCGCTGGCCTCCGGTCTGCCCCAGTGGCACCAGTTTGATGGCGGCGGCTACGGCATTTTCCAGCCAGCTCCAGGTAAAGCCGCGCAGTAAATCGGGCAGGTTGATCTGCCAGTGGCTGGCCGCCAGTGCGTAGCCTGACAGTTGACATTGCAACAGGGCATCCCGCCAGTTTTCCAGTTCATGCCAGTGCTGACTGTCCGGAAGATTCCCGAGGACGGTATATAGTGCACGTGCGCGTTGTGTTTCCTCATCGCGCAGTTCGGAGGTTTCCCGGTTGGCGTACAGCCAGTGGCTCCAGTACTGAAACACCTCATGGCTGTTCTCGTTCACAGCTTCATACAGTCGGGCCAGTACCGGCAGTTCAAGCGTCTGCAGGCTGTCGTTCAACACCGATTGCAACCAATTGCGGGTATCCTGTTCGTTACATACCCAGTCACACTCGACAGCCCACTCCAGTCCCTGCGAATAGGTGAAGGCACCTGTCGGCAGGGTGGGGCTGATGAGTTGCAGCAGGCGCAGGCCAGGCAGGTCTTGATCAGGCATGAGAGCGGTTGTCGGCCGGTGAGATTTTCCGGAATGATGTGTAGTGGGAAACCAGCGCGCACAACACCAGTATGAAAGAAGACGTCAGCAGAAATCCACTGACAAAAGTCGATGTTGCACCGTGTATTTCGACGCCGTGTGCCCAGCCGTGCGCAACCATGAACAGGCCCATGGCACCCACAGCAAGCTGCAGCCTGCCACGGTTTCTGATCCACTGAAATGCAAGCAATACAGGCAGGGACAGCAGGACAAGACTTTCAACCCCTGCTTGCACGCCCAGCATGATGCCAGCCGCCGCCCCCAGTCCCAGTGCACCAGCCATGCCGGCCAGTGCAAGGGCTTTACCATTGGCAAGTCGCCCGATCAGAAAACCGGACAGTATCAGTGCAGCGAGGTGATCGAGACCTGTCAGGGGGTGGGCAAGGCCGGCGAGCAGGCCGGTGGCCAGGCTGTTGTCATGCGCCTGCGCCAGCGGTGACGCAAGGCAGGCGGCAAGAATGATGATACGTTTACAGGCTGGTTTCATGGGAAGCTCCTCGTTACTGGCTGTGTTCATGTGAATGGGTATGTTCGTGTCCGTGGTGATGCCCGTGCGCGGCTTGCTGGTAGGCGCCCGCCTCGGGTTCAAAGGGCGCCTGTTCAACAACCGGCTCCAGCCCCATTTGCCGTAACATAGCATCGAGGACATGGTCGTGCAGGTAACGCAGCCAGCCCTGTTCGACCTGTAGCGGGACATGGCGATTGCCCAGGTGGTAGGCCGCCCGGGCAAGGTGCGCAAGGTCGTCGCAATGCACCGTTGTGACGGTTTCATCGGCGGCGATAATTTCAACCACCAGCCCGTCCTCGCTGCCCAGCCGGTCGCCACCGCGCAGCAGCGTGCCGCGTGGCAGGAACAGGCCGGCGTCACGACCGTCGTCCAGTGACACGCGTAACCGGCTGCGTATCCGCTGCTCGATGGGCAGGGTCAGGTAAGCGTCGGGTTCGCTGTCCGTCTCTATAATTTGTGTAAGTTCTATCATCGTTTTACTTTCATGTGCCCCGTCATGCCGGACTTGATCCGGTATCCATGATGCCAAGGTCTGATTCATTCGACATCCCGGCGCAGGCCGGGATCCAGGGTGTTGAATGTTCTGGATTCCGGGTCAGGCCCGGAATGACGCGGCGTGTGGGTATCGTACTGTTCAAAACAGAAAATACCGTTGTGCCATCGGCAGCACATCAGCCGGTTCGCAGCTCAGCAGTTCACCGTCGGCACGCACTTCATAGGTTTGTGCATCGACCTCGATATCGGGTGTGTAACTGTTATGAATCAGATCCTGTTTCTTCACGTTGCGACAATTTTTAACGGCACTCACCCTTTTCTGCACGCCCAGTTGTTCAGCGATACCGGCTGTCAGCGAGGCCGCGGAAACAAAGGTCAGGCTGGTCGAGGTCAGGGCCTTGCCGAAACTGCCGAACATGGGGCGGTAGTGTACCGGTTGTGGTGTGGGAATGGATGCGTTGGGGTCGCCCATCGGCGCGTGCGCGATCATGCCGCCCTTGACGATCAGCGCCGGCTTGACACCGAACAGGGCCGGTGACCATAGCACCAGGTCTGCAAGCTTGCCGGCCTCGACGGAACCGACTTCGTGCGCAATGCCGTGGGTGATGGCCGGGTTGATGGTGTACTTGGCCACGTAGCGTTTCACGCGGTTGTTGTCGTTATCGGTTTTGTCGCCCGTCAGTGTGCCGCGTTGCACTTTCATCTTATGTGCCGTTTGCCAGGTGCGGGTAATGACTTCACCCACACGGCCCATGGCCTGCGAGTCTGATGAAATCATGGAGAAGGCGCCGAGGTCATGCAGTATGTCTTCGGCGGCGATGGTCTCGCGGCGGATGCGCGATTCGGCAAAGGCCACGTCCTCGGCGATGTTCGCATCGAGGTGGTGGCAGACCATCAGCATGTCCAGGTGTTCATCGATGGTGTTGACGGTATAGGGCCGTGTCGGGTTGGTCGAAGACGGCAACACATTGTCGAGGCCGCAGGCGCGGATAATATCCGGCGCGTGCCCGCCGCCGGCGCCCTCGGTATGATAGGTGTGAATGGTACGGCCCTCGAAGGCGGCGATGGTGTCCTCGACAAAACCGGATTCATTCAGGGTGTCGGTGTGAATCGCCACCTGTACATCATGGTCTTCCGCCACACTCAGGCAATTGCGGATGGCTGCCGGCGTGGTGCCCCAGTCTTCGTGCAGCTTCAGCCCCATGGCGCCGGCCTCGACCTGTTCGCGCAGGGCGTCGGGAAGGCTGGCGTTGCCCTTACCCAGAAAGCCGAGGTTCATGGGAAAGGCGTCGGCGGCTTCCAGCATGCGGTGAATGTTCCACGGCCCCGGCGTGCAGGTCGTCGCATTGGTGCCGGTGGAAGGGCCGGTGCCACCGCCCAGCATGGTGGTGATGCCCGACGACAGGGCTTCCTCGATCTGTTGCGGGCAGATGAAATGAATGTGTGCATCGATGCCGCCCGCGGTGACGATTTTCCCTTCGCCGCCGATCACGTCGGTGCCGGGGCCGATGACAATATCGACACCCTGTTGTACATCCGGGTTGCCGGCCTTGCCGATGCCGGTGATACGACCGTTCCTGATGCCGATGTCGGCTTTTACAATGCCCCAGTGGTCAACAATCAGCGCGTTGGTGATCACCAGGTCGGCAACATCCGCTGCGATGGCCTGCGATTGCCCCATACCGTCGCGAATCACCTTGCCGCCACCGAATTTGACCTCATCGCCGTAGCGGGTGAAATCCTTCTCCACCTCGATCCACAGTTCCGTGTCGGCCAGTCGCACCCTGTCGCCGGTGGTCGGGCCGAACATCTCGGCATAGGCCTGTCGGTTCATGGTTGTCATTCGTTGTCCTCCAGTTCGCCCATGACGTGGCCCTGGAAACCGTACACGGTGCGATTGCCTGCATAGGCGACCAGTTCGACGGTGCGCCGTTGCCCCGGTTCAAAACGCACGGCGGTCCCGGCCGGGATGTTGAGGCGGTAACCGCGGGTTTTGTCGCGCTCGAATTCCAGTGCATTATTGGTTTCGTAAAAGTGATAGTGGGAACCGATCTGGATGGGACGGTCGCCCGTGTTTGCCACTTCGAGGGTCAGTGTCGGCAGACCTTCGTTGAGTTCTATATCGCCATCGCCGACCTTGATCTCCCCGGCTTTTGCAGTGCCTGTCGCAATAATGGGCTGGTGCACGGTCACCAGCTTGGTGCCGTCGGGGAAAGTGGCTTCCACCTGCACCTCGTTGATCATTTCAGCGACGCTGTCCATCACCTGGTCAGCTGTCAACAGTCCGCGGCTGTCGTGCATCAGTTCGGCCACTGTGCGCCCGTCGCGCGCGCCTTCGAGAATGGCGGCGCTGATATAGGCCACCGCTTCCGGGTGGTTGAGTTTCACGCCACGCGCCAGGCGGCGTTCGGCCAGCAGCGCGGCGGTAAACAACAGCAGCTTGTCTTTTTCTCGCGGTGTCAGTTCCATAGGCAGTCTCTTTTTCGCAGGCTGTTCATGTCAGGTGGCCCAGATGCGTGGCGCAATCGCGGGCCGTTCGAGCAGTTTTGGCCGCAGGGTTTTCCAGATCGTTATCAGGGTCTGTTTCAGTGTTCCGCTGTCATCACCCAGTGTACGCACGACCAGCAGTTGACCGATGAGTGTGGCGCCGATCAGTGGCGAGGCCGGCTGTTGTGCCAGTGTATCTCTTACCACTTCAAGGTGCGCTGCCGTGCAGGGAAAGGCCAGCAGCACAGCCTGTACAGGCTGACCGCGCAGGCCGGTGGCAGCGTTCAGTTGCTGTTCGCCGAGTACGCGCTGGTTTTCCACCAGCAGCAGTTCCCGGTTGTGATAAAACGCCAGGCGTGACCTGAGTGTGCCGTGCGCGAAACGTTCTTCGCAGGCCGGGCGTCCCAGGCAGGTGATGTCCCAGCCGATGAATACCGCATCGTCGTCCAGTTCAATCCGGGTAGAGGTCTGCAGTCGGGCACCGGCAAACAGGATGTTTTCCTGCGGCAGCCATTCCAGGCTGGAACCACGGGTGATGTGGAGGTGTTGTTCAAGCCGCGCTTCATCACTGGCGCTCAGGTAAAACTTGCCGGAGCCGGGTGTGGTACACAGTGCCTGTGCGCCGTTCGCGACATCCACGGAGATAGTCAGGCGGTCGCCGCCCACCACGCCACCGGGCGGGTGCAGGATATACACGTGGGCGAGGTTGCCTTCCGGGTAGAAGGGGCGTTGTACACGCAACGGGCCAACATGCCGGCTGTGTTCGAGCACGGTACGCTCGCCAGCCGGGGCAAAACCCAGTTCCAGACTCGCCCGCCAGCCACTGTCGTGCGTCTCGTCAGGTGGCAGGGGCAGGGGGGCTGGCGTCATACCGTGAGATATTCCTTGATCAGCGTTTCCGAGAGTTCATCCACGGAACCTTTGGCGACCGGGCGGCCGCGGTCGAGGATGCAAAACCGGTCTGCCACTTTTTTTACAAAGGGGAGTTTCTGTTCCACCAGCAGCACCGTCATGCCCATCTCACGGTTGAGTTTACCAATGATGTCACCGATTTCGGCAACAATATTCGGCTGTATGCCTTCCGTCGGCTCATCCAGTATCAGCAGCTTTGGGTCGATGACCAGTGCGCGGCCGACCGCCAGTTGCTGTTGCTGGCCGCCGGACAGGTCGCCGCCACGGCGATGACGCATTTCTTCCAGCACCGGGAACAGTTCATAAATAAAGCCCGGAATTTTCCGGCTGCGGTCGGGGCGTGCGGGCAGGCCGATTTCGAGGTTCTCCTCGACGGTCAGCATGGGGAAAATCTGCCGTCCCTGCGGGACGTAGCCGATACCGAGCCTGGCGCGCTGCTCCATCTGCAGGCTGTGCAGCGGCGTGTCACGGTAGATGATTTCACCGGATGCCAGCGGCAGCGCGCCCATGATGCAGTTCAGCAGGGTGGTCTTGCCGACGCCGTTACGCCCCATCAGGCAGGTGCACTGGCCCGTCGGTACATCCAGTTCGATGTCCCACAGGGTGTGGCTCTGCCCGTAAAACTGGTTGAGTTCGCGAATGGTCAGCATGTCATCCCCCCAGATACACTTCGATGACCCGCGGGTCGTTCTGCACGTCGGCCATGCTGCCTTCGGCCAGCACGCTGCCCTGGTGCAGCACCGTCACCTTGCGGGCAATGGAGCGGACGAAATCCATGTCGTGTTCGACCACCACCACCGAGTGTTTGCCGGCCAGTGAGGTCAGCAGTTCCGCAGTGCGTTCCATTTCCTGGTGGGTCATGCCGGCCACCGGTTCGTCCACCAGCAGCAGGGCCGGTTTCTGCATCAGCAGCATGCCGATTTCCAGCCACTGCTTCTGGCCGTGGGAGAGTTTCCCGGCCGGGTCGGCAGACAGGTCCTGCAGGCCGATGATATTCATTACCTCGTCGATCAGGTCGCGCTGTTCGCCGGACAGGCGCGTCACCAGCAACGGCCAGACCCGCTTGTCCTGGGACATGGCCAGTTCCAGGTTCTGGAATACGTTCAGGTTTTCGAACACGGTGGGCTTCTGGAACTTGCGCCCGATACCGGCCTCGGCAATTTCCGGCTCGTCCATACTCAGCAGGTCGAGGCGCTGGCCGAACCAGGCCTGCCCGGTGTCGGGCCGTGTCTTGCCGGTGATGATGTCCATCATGGTGGACTTGCCGGCGCCGTTGGGGCCGATGATGCAACGCAGTTCACCGGTCTCGATATACAGGTTGAGATTGTTGATGGCCTTGAAGCCGTCGAAACTTTTGTTCAGGTCTTCCAGGTACAGGATGATATTATGGCTGACATCGAGTTGTGGCGGCAGGGGTTTTATCAGGAATTCAAACACCCGGTCGCGGCGGGTGAATTCACGCAAGGCCTGTACCGGTTTCATGCGCGTGCCTCCCGCATCCTGCGCAACCCGACAATGCCCTTCGGCAGGTACAGGGTCACGAGAATGAACAGGCCGCCCAGCGCGAACAGCCAGATTTCGGGAAGCGCCGCAGTAAAGTAAGTTTTGGCATAATTGACCAGCAACGCGCCGATGACCGCACCGTACAGGGTGCCGCGCCCGCCGATGGCCACCCAGATGATCAGCTCGATGGAATTCAGCGGTGAAAACTCACCGGGGTTGATGATGCCGACCTGCGGCACGTAGAGCGCGCCGGCAACACCCGCCAGCATGGCCGAGAACACGAACACCCAGAGTTTGATGTTTTCCACCCGGTAGCCGATAAAGCGCGTGCGGCTTTCGGCGTCGCGAATCGCGACACTGGCCAGTCCCAGCCGGGAACCGACGATGTAACGGGTCGCCAGGTAGGCCATGGCCAGCGCGGCGGCCGAGGCCAGGAACAGGCCGATACGGGTGCCGTCGGCGCGCAGGTCGAAACCCAGCAGGTCCTTGAAGTCGGTCAGCCCGTTGTTGCCACCAAAGCCCATCTCATTACGGAAGAAAGCCAGCATCAGTGCATAGGTCATGGCCTGGGTGATGATCGACAGGTATACACCGGTGACGCGCGAGCGGAATGCCAGGTAACCGAACACATAGGCCAGCAGGCCGGGTACCAGCAGCACCATCAGCGCGGCGAACCAGAACTGGTCGAAGCCGTGCCAGAACCAGGGCAGCTCCTGCCAGTTCAGGAATACCATGAAGTCCGGCAACAGCGGGTCGCCGTACACGCCGCGCTCGCCGATCTGGCGCATCAGGTACATGCCCATGGCATAGCCGCCCAGCGCAAAGAAGGCACCGTGTCCCAGGCTGAGAATGCCGAGATAACCCCATACCAGGTCGGCGGCCAGCGCCAGCAGCGCATAGGTGAGGTATTTGCCAAGCAGGGTAACGGTATAGGTGGACAGGTGGAAGACGCTGCCCTCCGGCACCAGCAGGTTCAGTACCGGCACCGCGATGCTGACCACCAGCAGGGTCGCCAGCATCCAGCTGCCGGGTTTGTCGTTGCGTAAAAGCTCCAGCATGAACACGAACTAATCCTCCGCCGCGCGGCCGCGTTGCGGGAACAGGCCGGTGGGACGTTTCTGGATAAACAGGATGATGAATACCAGCACCAGGATTTTCGCCAGCACGGCGCCGGCCCAGGGTTCCAGCACCTTGTTGATCACACCAAGGCTCATGCCGGCTACCAGTGTGCCCCACAGGTTGCCGACCCCGCCAAACACCACCACCATGAAGGAATCGATAATGTACGACTGACCGAGGTTGGGACCGACGTTGGTCAGCAGGCTCAGTGCCACGCCGGCCATGCCGGCAATCCCGGAACCCAGGCCAAAGGTGAGGGCGTCGACCCACTTGGAACGCACGCCCATGGCGCGCGCCATCAGGCGGTTTTGCGAGACGGCGCGTACCTGCAGGCCCAGCAGGGTCTTTTTCATCACCAGGATCAGCGCCACGAACACCGCCAGGCAGAAAATAATGATATAGAAGCGGTTCCAGGTCAGCGCCAGTACCTCGTTGATCTGAAAGGCGCCCGACATCCACTGCGGGGTTTCGACGCTGCGGTTTAGCGGTGAGAAGATGGAGCGAACGGTTTGCTGTAATACCAGGCTGACGCCGAATGTCGCCAGCAGGGTTTCCAGCGGGCGGCCATAGAGATGCCGGATCACAGTCAGTTCTATGGCCATGCCGACCAGCCCCGAAACGATAAAGGCCGCCGGGATGGCCACGATCACGGAAATGCCGGTATGTTCCGGCATCAGTAACTGGATCACATAAGTGGTGTAGGCGCCGATCATGATCAGTTCGCCGTGCGCCATGTTGATCACGCCCATGACACCAAAGGTGATGGCCAGCCCGATGGCGGCCAGCGCCAGCACCGAGCCCAGGCTCAGGCCAAAAAATATCGTTTCGGCGCGGGCATAGCGGTCACGCCGGTCGTTGATCTTCTGGATGGCGGCAGTGGCCAGTTTTTTCAGCGCCGTGTTCGGCGGCTGGTAGGCGGTCAGTGCATTCAGGGCGGAGGGGTTCAGGCTGTCGGCCAGTTTTTCGATAGCTTCCTGCTGTTCCCTCTCGTTCACGCTGTCCAGCTGGATAACGGCCAGCAGCGTGCGCATGGCGGTTCGGATTTCCGCGTCGTCTTCG
>NZ_JBTTIO010000015.1:0-4850 GCF_058323355.1 Thiogranum sp. | reverse complement strand
GTGCGTCATATCATGGCACGGGAAACCGAGCAGTTGCGTAAGCAGCGCACCGAAAACGACGATTGATTACGCGCCCGGGGTGTCAGCCTGTGGCCTGTTTTTCCTCTTCCTGCTGTTGCAGTTCCCAGAGATGCGCATACACACCGGCATGAGCAAGTAGCTGTGTGTGGCTGCCGTGCTCCACAATTTTTCCATCCTGCATGACCAGTATCCGGTCGGCATCGACAATGGTCGACAGGCGGTGTGCGATGACCAGCGTGGTGTGGTTCTGTGCCGCGCTGCGCAGGCTTTCAAGAATAATCTGTTCAGAGTGGCTGTCGAGACTCGATGTGGCCTCATCGAAGACCAGGATTTTAGGATTCTTCAGGATAGCGCGTGCGATGGCAACACGCTGCTTTTCACCCCCCGACAGTTTCAGTCCACGCTCGCCTACGATGGTGTCGTAGCCTTTTGGCAGGCTGATGATAAAGTCGTGGATGTTGGCGAGTTTTGCGGCCTGCTGGATTTCCTCAAAGCTGGCGCCCTGGCGTGCGTAACCAATGTTATAGCGCAGGGTGTCGTTGAACAGCACTGTGTCCTGCGGGACGATGCCAATGGCAGCACGCAGGCTTTGCTGGGTAACCGAACGGATGTCCTGCCCGTCAATGAGAATACGTCCGGCATTGACATCATAGAAGCGGAACAGTAAGCGTGCCAGGGTGGATTTTCCTGCGCCACTGGGGCCAACCACGGCCACCCGGTGGCCGGCGGGAATGGTGAAGCTGACCGCTTCAAGAATCGGGCGGTCCGGGTCATAGGCAAAGCTGACGCGGTCAAATCGTACCTCGCCGTCCCGTACATCCAGTGGAACCGCGTCGGGGGCGTCCTCGATTTCCGGGCGCTTTTCCAGTACATCGAACATCAGCTGCATGTCCGCGATGGCGTGTTTGAGCTGGCTGTAAACAATTCCGAGGAAATTCAGTGGAATGAACAGTTGCAGCAGGAAGGCATTGATCAATACCAGGTCGCCGATGCTCAGTTCGCCTTCCACTACGTCGCTGGAGGCCAGGATCATAATCGACGTTACGCCCAGGGCGATGATAGAGGCCTGTCCCATATTCAGGGCTGACAGCGAAGTCTGACTTTTTACAGCAGCATCTTCCCACTCCTCCAGTGATGCATCGTAGCGAGCCAGTTCGTGTGGTTCATTGCCGAAGTATTTGACGGTTTCGTAATTGATCAGGCTGTCGATGGCCTGGGTATTGGCCTTCGAGTCGGTGGCGTTCATTTTTACCCGGTATTTCATTCGCCATTCGGTGATGCGGAAGGTAAAGAAGATATAGGCGATGACGCAGACAAACGTAATCACGGCATACCACACGCTGTACTGCTTGAGCAGGATGCCGGCAATCAGTGTGACCTCCACCAGCGTGGGCAGGATGCTGAACACCATGTAATTGAGCAGTGAACTGACACTGCGGGTGCCGCGTTCGATATCACGGGAGATGCCGCCGGTCTTGCGTTCCAGGTGATAACGCAGCGACAGCTGGTGCAGGTGCTCCAGTACCCGAACCGCCACCTTGCGCATGGCGCCGTGTCGGACACGGGCAAACACGGCATCGCGCAGTTCGTTGAACAGGGAACTGGCCAGCCGCAGTGCGCCGTAACCCAGTAAAAGTCCCAGCGGCAGCACCAGTTGTATGTCATCACGGTCCAGCGCATCGACGATGCCCTTCAGCATCAGTGGAATGCCGACATTGGCGACCTTGGCCAGGATCAGGAAGGTCAGCGCCAGCACCACCCGCACCCGGTATTCCCACAAAAAAGGTGCGAGAGATTTCAGGGTCTTCAGATCGTTACCTTCGGTAGCGGGCAGTTCAGTATGTCGGTTGTGCATGAATTTGCGGATTTCCGTGGTTGTCGGGTTGATGTGGGCAATGATCGTCTCCACATTCCCCGGGTCTGTCGCTGGCCTGTCGTGCAGGCGCAGCCGAATTGTACCCGAAGCTGGCAAAACGGCGGCATCAGCCCGATTTGGCTGGTATACTTGCGCGCTTTGCTGAAATCGGGAGCCTGAACCCGGAGTTGGAATCATGCCGATTTACGAATACCAATGCACTGAATGTGGTCTGGAGATGGAAAAGCTGCAAAAGCTCAGCGATGAACCGCTGACGGATTGTCCCGAGTGCGGCAAGCCGACCCTGCAGAAAAAAGTCTCTGCTGCGGGGTTTCGCCTTAAAGGCAGCGGCTGGTACGAGACCGATTTCAAGAGCAACAACCGCAAGAACGTCGCCAAGGGTGACAACAAGCCCAAGGCCGGTGGGGATTCTTCCGGCAAGTCCTCCCCGGGAGGCAGCAAATAGACAGCCCCGGCAGCTGCCCGGGGCCTGACAGGCCCATTGCCCGCCACCCAGGCGAGGCGCTATCTGGAAACACTGAAGACTGACATGCGTACACAATACTGCGGTGAACTGAATGCAAGCCACCTCGACGCCGAGGTGACACTGGTCGGCTGGGCGCATCGTCGCCGTGATCATGGCGGGGTGATTTTTATCGATCTGCGCGACCGCGAAGGTCGGGTGCAGGTCGTATTCGATCCGGACACCGAGCAAACCTTCGCCACTGCCGAGCGGGTACGCAGCGAGTATGTGCTTCAGGTGAAAGGCCGCGTACGCCGTCGCCCCGAGGGCACCGGGAACCCGGACATGTCGACTGGCGAAATTGAGGTGCTGGGCAAGGAGTTGACCATTATCAACGCCTCGGAGACGCCGCCGTTTCACCTGGACGACGACAGCGTGTCGGAAGAACACCGGTTGCGCTACCGCTACATCGACCTGCGTCGTCCGGAGATGCTGCAACGTATCCGCCTGCGCTCCGAAGTGACCCGTGAACTGCGTTATTTTCTCGACAACAACGGTTTCCTGGATATCGAAACACCGATCCTGACGCGCGCCACGCCGGAAGGCGCCCGCGACTACCTGGTGCCCAGTCGCACCCATCCGGGTGAGTTCTTTGCCCTGCCGCAGTCGCCGCAGTTGTTCAAGCAGCTGCTGATGATGTCCGGCATGGATCGTTACTACCAGATCGTGCGCTGCTTCCGTGACGAGGATTTGCGCGCCGACCGCCAGCCGGAATTCACCCAGCTGGATATCGAGACCGCGTTCCTGGATGAAGACCAGATCATGACGCTGATGGAAGACATGATCCGCGGCCTGTTTGACAAGGTACTGGGTGTCAGGCTGGATAATCCTTTCCCGCGCATGACCTGGCAGGAAGCCATGCTGCGCTTTGGTTCCGACCGGCCGGATCTGCGTGTGTCGCTGGAACTGGTCGATGTCGACGACCTGATGAAAGACGTCGAGTTCAAGGTGTTTTCCGGCCCGGCCAACGACCCTGACGGTCGCGTTGCCGCCCTGCGTTTGCCGAAGGGCTGCGAGCTGACGCGCAAGGAAATCGACGATTACACCAAATTTGTCGGCATCTATGGTGCTCGCGGGCTGGCCTACATCAAGGTCAATGAACTGGCCAAAGGTCGTGAAGGTCTTCAGTCGCCGATCCTTAAATTCCTGCCGGACGAAGCGGTTGACACCATCATGCAGCGCACCGGTGCTGAAGACGGTGACCTGGTGTTCTTCGGCGCCGACAAGGCGCACATCGTCAACGAAGCGCTGGGTGCCCTGCGTGTCAAACTCGGTGAAGACCGTGGCCTGATGGAAGGCGACTGGAAGCCGCTGTGGGTGGTGGACTTCCCGATGTTCGAGAAGGATGAGGAAAGCGGCCGCTGGAGCTCGCTGCATCATCCGTTCACCTCGCCGAAAGAAGAGCACCTGCAGCTGCTCGAAACCGACCCCGGTGCCTGTCACTCGCGCGCCTATGACATGGTGTTGAACGGTACGGAAGTTGGCGGTGGTTCCATGCGTATTTTCCGCGCGGACGTACAGCGACGCGTGTTTGAACTGCTCGGCATCAGTGACCAGGAGGCGGAAGACAAGTTCGGATTCCTGCTCACCGCGCTGAAGTACGGTTGCCCGCCCCACGGCGGGGTGGCGTTTGGCCTGGATCGTCTGTTGATGTTGATGAGCGGCGCAAGTTCAATCCGCGAAGTCATGGCCTTCCCGAAGACCCAGACCGCCAGTTGTCCGCTCACCAACGCGCCTTCCGCGGTCTCCGATGCGCAATTGCGCGAACTGAACATACGCCTGCGTAAACCTGTCGAAAAGGAAACACCCCAATCCTGACCCTATGAATCACGACTACAAGCGCCCCGAATCTGTTCTTGTTGTTATCTACACCCGGGCTGGCGATGTGTTGTTAATGGAACGCTGCCAGCCGCAAGACTACTGGCAATCGGTTACCGGCAGCCTGGACTGGGACGAGCAGCCGCGCGAGGCGGCGTTCCGTGAAGTCCGCGAGGAAACCGGGCTGGATGTCAGTGACAAGCTGGTCGACTGCAAGGAAACCGTGCGTTTCCGTATTCTGCCGGCCTGGCGGGACCGCTATGCACCGGAAGAAGAATACAACCTCGAACACCTGTTTCTGGTCGAGTTGCCGGAGCAGGTGGAAATCACCCTGAATCCCGACGAACATCGCCAGCTGCGCTGGTTCCCGGCCCGGCATGCGGCACTCAAGGCCAGTTCCTATACGAATCAGCAGGCGATTGAGAAGTTCGTATTTTTCCGGAAGTGAAGTGTCCTGTGTCGGTTGGCCGGGGGGCTTTCCGGTTCAACGGTTTGCCCGCTGCGCGGGTTCCCTGTGCTTCTCGCAAAACGCGGCGTTCGCCCAAACTCGTGGTTTATGCTGCGCATAAACCACTCAAACAGGGCTCTCTTCTTCCGCGTTTTGCTGCGATGCTCGGCTGCACCGATTCACCG
>NZ_JBTTIO010000014.1:0-52679 GCF_058323355.1 Thiogranum sp. | reverse complement strand
CGGGAACACTATGAGCGCAGGGTCTATGTCGTTGTCGTGGAGCCGCAACTCCCGGATGCCCTGTATGAGCGCTGGCCAAGGATTTTCAGTGTCTGAGCCCATTGATCCATTGACCCTATTGATCACCATTGATCCGACCCCATTGATCCTTGATCTGTGCTTTCCGGTTACGGAATACGCAACAGCACCTTGACGCGATCATCCACCGCGTCAGCATCAATGTAGCCGATGTTCCCCGGGTCGCTGATGACGCGTTCGATGACAGCTTCATCATTTTCGACAATGCGTGGCGGGTGGCCCTTGCCGGAGAACATGCGTCGTGACCAGTATTTTGAAAGTCCGGTTTCCGACATGCCCAGAATACGGGTGGCGAATGCCTTGCGTTGATCCGAGCCGCTGCGTTGATCCAGCGGTTGCAGGGGGACTCCGTCAGGGAACCGGTCAGCCCGGTTCAGGTACAGGCGTTCCAGCTGTTCGGCGCTGATGCTGTCGATGTCGACGGACGGGGCAACGATCACAGCCAGCTCGGCCCAGGCGTTAAATGCCAGCAGGGCGACTGACAGGGGTAGCAGTTTGAAGAAGGTTTTCATGAATCGGTCCCCTAGAAGATTGCGTCAACAGCAAGGCTGTAGATGGTGATGTCATCGATGGGGCTGATGAGCAGGCCACGGGTGCCATCCTTCGGTTCGATGCGTTGCACTTCGAGCTTGAGCGCGGCACCGGTGCCCAGTTCATAGCGCAGTCCGGCTGTGATGGATTCCTGTTCCAGGGCGATACCGGGATCGCTGTTGCTGTTGTTGTCTTCCAGCTTTGCATAGGTGATGTGCGGGAGGAATCGATTGATCCGGTAACCCAGGGTCGCGTACCAGCCCTTCTGGCTGGGAAAGAATGCATTGGCCGCGCCATCGATTTCACGTTCGAAATATTCGCTGTAGACAATAACGTCATGCCAGTCGAGATTGCCGCCGACACTCCAGAACGTCACATCCTCGTTACTGGTAATACCAAAATCCTCCGCGCTGACCTGGGTGGTCAGGTAACCGCCACGCAGGGTGCCGGCCGGGCCGGTGAAGGCAATGTTGATACCGGCCATGTTTTTGGCATCGAAGTTGGCGTAGGTGACGGTGCCGGCAGGCAGGCTCAGGGCCGGCAGTGCTTCCTGGGGAACCAGCGCTTCCTCGTCGCTGGCGGTACCGAAATAGGGTTGTGCCAGCAGGTCGCCGTTACCGACGCGGACGCGCAGCAGCAGGTCCGCGCCCGTGATAGCGGTAATGGGGTTGCTGCTGTACACCTCTGTCGGTGGGCGAATCCACGGGTAGGCGTAGCCGACTTCGATGTATTCCGAAATCAGGAAGGTCGGGAACTTGATCTTGCCGCCACGGATATCGGCATTCTCCCCGAGGGCGTAGCTGACATAACCCCAGTCAAATGTCGCGTCGAAGGACTGACCCTGGTCGGATGCGCCGAGTAGTTGCGCAGTCACTGACATACGTTTGTTGATGTCGGCGGAAATCTGCACGCCAATGCGCGTATCTTCGTCGAAACCGATATCGTCGCTGATGTTCCCGTTCCGGGTGTCGACGTCATCATTGCTGCCCGCGGCGCCAACGGTAAAGAAACCGTTGAACTGGATATTTTCCACAGCGGGCAGGGTGCCGGCGTGAAGCAGCAGCAACCAGGCTGCCACGGTTCTCAGAAACCGTATCTTCATGGTGAATCCCTCTTGGCGTGTCGTATAAAAACAGTGTTGCGGCCACATACCGGGTGTGGCTTTAGTTATTTTTTGGGTCAGGTGAACAGAATAATACGGTGCCGTGGAGCGTTTGAGCCACTTATATGATTTATGCGGGCATAAAAAAACGGGCCAGAGGCCCGTTCTTTTACCTGAACCGGCTCAGCTTACTTGCCGACCCAGTTCGAGGCATTGTCCATGTTACGTGCCTTGCCGTCTTCATAACCGGCTTCATAGGCTTCCGTCAAACGCTGTTCTTCACGAGGCGGGTTGAGTACATAGCCACTCTGCCAGCCTTCAATGTAGTCGGCGTTCACACCGTCTTTTTCCATCTTGACAGTAAAATCGTAGTAGTTCTGATCCATTGTTGCGATCTCCTTCGACAAGGTTTCGAAATCTTTATACCTGGAGACCGGAAGTTTTGAACCGGTGTCCATCGGATGGCGCGCAAGTATACAGGTATATCAGGAATCCGCTATATATCCCCAGCGGGATAATACCTTAATATTATTATGGTCAATAATTCGTGGTATCAGAATAAATCCCGAGTAATTTGGTAAGGAAAGAGCAGATCGATATAATGCCTTCTTTTTTCGGAGATTCAGGCGATGAACGACGCAGTCAACAGTAACGAAGAGCAGGTGGATTTCGCCAGTGGCATGGCCGCGTTTGAAGCCAGGCACTTTTCCCGCGCGGCCCAGTTGCTGTCGCCGTTTGCCAATGACGGCAATCCTGAAGCGCAGCACCGTCTGGCTATCATGTACCAGAACGGTCTGGGTGTTGCCCAGCACGATACACTGGCGCTGCGCTGGATGAAGGCTGCCGCGGAAAACGGTTACGCGATTGCCCAGCACGGCCTGGGTTTCATGTACCTGGAAGGCGAGTGTGTCGACAAGGACCCGGCCAAAGCCGTTGAGTGGTTCCAGAAAGCGGCAGACCAGGGGCTGGTGGGTTCGCTGACCACACTGGCGATGATGTACGAGGAAGGTAACGGTGTTGAGCAGGACATCGACAAGGCCAACGAACTCTACCGGGCGGCCGGCTTCGAGCGTTGATGGAGCTGTCGGCTGAAGATGCGCTGCGGCTCAACGTACTGCTGGCCAACAGGCTGGAAGCGGTGCGCATCGATGAATCGCAGATGGTGGTCCATGCCCTGTCGCCGGAAGGCGAGGCGAGTGTGCGATTGAACCCGCAGGGCAGGGATGACCAGTACCTGAAAAAAGTACGCGAATTGCTGTCCAGCCAGGTGCTGGGTTCACCCGGTGGTTACCCGGTGTTCCTGCGCCGCTGGACGCGCATGGGCCAGGCGCGTGATGACAGCCTGGAGCAGTTGTTGTTGCTCGGGGAACCCGAGGCGGTGGTGGCCGTGGTACACGCCAATGGTCTGACGGATGAAATCGCCCGACGTGCCTGGTGGGCGATGCCGGTAGCGGATAATGCGCGACGCATGCTGGAGCACGAGTGCGTGGTAACAGGGAAGCTGGGGCCTGAGCTGGCGGAATTCCTGGTCGAGTACCTGCCGTTTGAAACCGAGCACAAGGCGATGATCGAAACCATTCGCCTGGTGTTGCAGCCGGGCCTGATTTCCGACCCGCTACGCGACAAGCTCTGGCGTTCCGCCAAACGCAAGCATTCCTACTACATTGGTTTTATGGATGCCTGTCCGGATAATTTGCCGCAACAGGTGCCACCGCGTAGTGACTGGCAGCAGGTCAGTGACACGCTGGCGCCACTGGTAGAGGCGGGGAATGCAGTGGCAAAACAGTTGTGCCGTTGCCTCAGTCCACAGGGCCAGAGTTTTCTGGTGACGGCAGAGGCGGCGATGTCCAAACCAACCAACCAGGATGTCGTGGTTGAATTCCTGAAGTCGATACAGGGTTATTTTTCCTCTGTGTGTCCCAGCACCGATACAACCGCTGACATGGAAACCATTATGAGTGACGCCGAAGCCCTGCTGGATGTGCCTGCCGTGTGCCCAACTACCACGGCGGTATACGAGGTACTGGAAAAACTGCCGGATTACCGTGCCGATGTGCGCGCCATGCTGGCGCTCGGCTGGGTGGGCGAAGCGCTGGTCAACCCGATTTTTTCACGCACCGATTCCATCGGTTCAGTGATGCGCAAGAAAATTGTCCCCGTCACCGGGCCGATACAGCAGCAGTTTCTGCAACTGCGTGGTAAGGTTAAATCATAGGGAGTCCCTGATGAATTCGTCATACCGGCAAAGGCCGGTATCCAGTGTTCCGGAATCCGGGGATTCCGGCATGCGCCGGAATGACGGAGGGTGACTGAATCAGGGGTTCCATGTTGAGTTACGAACAGGCAGGTCGTCTATGTCAGAAGTAGTCATGTATTGCACGCGTTTTTGTCCCTACTGCACCAGTGCCGAACGGCTTCTGGCCGGCAAGGGTGTCGAGATACATAAAATTCCGGTTGGCGGTGATCCGTCGTTGTGGGAAGAAATGGAACGGCTCACCGGCCGTAACACAGTTCCGCAAATCTTTATCGGGGATTATCATGTCGGCGGTTACGATGAGCTTGCCGCACTGGAACGGGATGGCGAGCTCGACCCGTTACTTGAACCTGTATTGAACGCCAGCCGAGCCTGAGGACAGACTGCATTGGACTTTTTCCCGATATTCATGGAACTTGGTGAGCGCGATTGTCTCGTGGTGGGCGGGGGCAAGGTTGCCGCGCGCAAGGCTGCACTGCTGGTGCGTGCCGGTGCGAAGGTCGAGGTGGTTGCGCCGCGGTTATGCGACGAGCTTGCCCGCCTCGCGGCGGAGGGTGAAATCACTCACAGCGCACGCGACTTCGACGACAGCGACATTGATAACAAGGCATTGATTATCGCGGCCACTGACCGGCAGGATGTGAACCGTCGTGTTTCGGAACTGGCGCACGAACGCCACCTGCCGGTCAACGTGGTCGATCAGCCGGAGTTGTGCAGTTTCATCATGCCGTCGATGATCGACCGTTCACCGGTGCAGATTGCCATTTCCACCGGTGGCAGCGCCCCGGTGCTGGCGCGCCTGTTGCGCGCACGCCTGGAAAGCTATGTGCCGGCGGCCTACGGTCGTCTGGCAAAACTGATGGACAGCTATCGCGACAAGGTCAAGGCGCGGTTTTCAGACGTTGAACAACGTCGCCGTTTCTGGGAAGAGCTGCTGGATGGTGAGATCGCCGAGCTGATGTTCACCGGCCAGGACCAGCGTGCGCGCGAGTACCTGGAGAATGCGCTCAATAACGCCGATGACGCGGCACAGGTGGTCGGCGAGGTTTACCTGATCGGCGCCGGTCCCGGTGATCCCGACCTGTTGACCTTTCGCGCCCTGCGGCTGATGCAGCTCGCAGACGTAGTGGTCTACGATCGCCTGGTCTCGACACAGATTCTGGACATGGTGCGCCGCGATGCGGAACGTATCTATGTCGGCAAGGAACGTGACAATCACACCCTCACCCAGGAAAACATCAACCAGCTGCTGGTGCGGCTGGCGAAAGAAGGTAAACGCGTCGTGCGTCTCAAGGGCGGCGACCCGTTTATTTTCGGACGCGGTGGCGAGGAAATTTCCACCCTGATGGAAAATGGTATCAGTTTCCAGGTGGTGCCGGGTATCACCGCGGCGTCCGGTTGTGCGACCTATTCGGGTATCCCGCTCACGCACCGCGACTATGCGCAGTCAGTGGTATTCGTCACCGGCCACCTGCAGGACGGCTCGGTGGACCTCAACTGGAAGGCGCTGGCGCACCCCAACCAGACCATTGTGTTTTACATGGGCCTGCACGGCGTTGGTGTGATGTCGGAGCAACTCATTAAACATGGCCTGCCGGCTTCAACCCCGGTAGGGCTGGTGCAGCAGGGTACCACCCAGAACCAGCGTGTGATCATCACCGACCTGGAAAACCTGGAACGTACCGTGAAGGACGAGGCACTCAAGCCGCCGACGATCATCATCGTTGGTCGCGTCGTTGAGTTGCACAAGACCCTGCACTGGTTCAACCCCTTGCCGGGTGCCGATCCAAGGCCGTTCGGCGGCACGCCGCACGTCTGATGGAGCCGGACTTCTGGCACCAGCGCTGGCGCGACAACCTGATCGGTTTTCACCTGCCCGGCGTCAATCCCCAGCTGGAAGCCTTCTGGTCGCACCTGTCGGTCGAGGCGGGCGACCCGGTTTTCGTTCCCCTGTGCGGCAAGAGTCTCGACATGTTGTGGCTGGCCGAGCGTCACCCGGTGACCGGTGTGGAGCTCAGCCCGATCGCGGTGGAGGCATTTTTCGAAGAGAACGACCTGCCATCCCGGCAGTCACAGGAGGGCCGCTTCAGTGTTTGTGAAAGTGACCGCATCCGCATTCTCTGTGGTGATTTTTTTGATTTACAACCCGAACAGCTTGCTCATATCAAGGCCGTCTATGATCGTGCTGCATTGATTGCCTTGCCGCCCGATATGCGCGGTCGGTACGTCCGTCATCTGGAAGCCGTATTGCCGCCGGGTGTCGAGATGCTGCTCATCACGCTCGATTATCCTCAGGAACAGATGGACGGGCCGCCATTCGCCGTGAGTGAAAGTGAGGTGCTGGACCTGTTTTCATCAGGCTGGTCGATCGAACACCTGCATGACGACGATGTGCTGGTCAGGGAAGAGCGCTTCCGTGAACGCGGTTTGACGCATCTGACAGAAAACGTTTTTCATCTACGACGCGGGCAGGGTTGGCTGGACACTTCCTCGTCCTGTTCTGGAATCATCGAGTAAGCGATTGAAACTCAATTAATTCTGTCCCTTGCCGTTACAGGGGCTGAGTTACGGGCCAATCCCGTGTCTCCACGGAAATAACGAGTTTTATCAACAGGATATAAGGATATGCAGGCATGAACAGGAGTTATACGGGTGGCGCCGGTCACGGCGCACGTGTTGCGTTTATCTCAACCGTTCTTCGCTGGTTCCTGCTGTGCTGCCTGGCGGCCAGCTGGTCCGTGCAGGCGGCTGCGGGCAAGGCCGGTGGTGTTGATGCGGTATTGTTGATCGACAGTTCCGGCAGTATGGCCAAGAACGATCCCGACAAGCTGCGCGTACCCGCCGCGAAAATGTTCATGTCACTGCTGGGCGAGGAAGACCGCATCGGCCTGATCAGTTTCAGTGACAACGGTTACCCGGTGTTGCACCTGACTGCACCCGGTCCCAAAACCAATGCACGTATTCTTGCCTCTGCCGATCGCGTGTCATCCAGAGGTGTGTACACCAACCTGTATGCTGCGCTGGCCAGGGGCCTGGCGATGCTGGAGAAGGAAGGCAGGAAAGGTCAGCAGCCCATGCTGGTGTTGATGTCGGATGGCAGAATGGATGTCGGCGACACAGATGAAGACTGGGCGCTGACACAGAAATTACAGGAAGAGCTGGTTGCAAAGGCAACGGCGCGTGGCGTCAAGGTGTATACCATCGCTTTCACCGAAGCGTCTGACGTAGACCTGCTGCGTGATATTGCCAATGAAACCGGCGCCCTGTTCAAGCTGGCGCGTAATGACAAGGATCTGCATGAAGTTTTCAGCGCCATTTTTGAAAGTGCCAAGGATCCTGACATGCTTCCCATCGAGGGCGGCGAGTTCAAGGTAGATGCGTCTATCGAGGAAGTGACTATTGTCGCATCCAAGGAACGTGAGGATGTGCGTATCTACCTGCAGGCGCCGGATGGCACAAAGCTGAGTTCCGATGACGCCAGCGACAAGCTGAAGTGGTTTCTGTCTCACCACTTCGACATGATCACGCTGAAGAACCCGCAACCAGGCACCTGGAAGCTGCTCTACACAGGCGGTAAAAACCGCGCCTACATCGTGACCAATATGAGCCTGAACCACAGCCCGCAGACGCCCAGCCTGCAGGTCAATGAGGACATGGTGCTGGAAACCTGGCTGGAGCAGGATGGCAAGTTGCTGGACAGGGAAGCGGTATTGACCAATACAAACTTCTATATGGAAATCCAGGTGCCGAGTGGTGAGACCGCGCGTTTCGAACTGAAAGACCAGGGACGTGAAGGCGACAGAAAAGCAGCAGACGGAAAATACTCGACCGTACTGGCGTATGAAAACCCCGGCTCCTACCGGATTAATCTGATTGCCGAGAGTGCAACCTTCAGCCGGCAGAAAACCGTTCATTTTGAAGTGCAGGCTCCACCAGTCGGGCTTTCGCCAGCACCAGAGCCTGTCGTGGAACTACCGGAACCTGTGACAGAACCCGAGCCTGTGCCTGAACCGGAGGCCGAGCCATTGCCTGAGGAACCTGTCACCGGAGAAGAGGAAACTGTTCCGGAAGATGAAGCTGTTGTTGAAGAAGAAACAGCCGGTGAAGCGACAGAGCCAGAGAAACCCGCGAAGAAAAAAATGAGTCTCGGCCTGGCTATCGGGATCTTTGCCGGTATCAACGTATTGCTGGGTGTGATCGGTTTCGGTGTCTGGTGGTTCCTGAAACGCCGCAACAAGGGCGCGAGTGATGAATCAGAAGATGACGAAGAGGACGAGGACAGCAAGTAACAATGGACGATATGCAGGTCGGATTATTTGCCTTCCTCGGCATTCTGGAGCTGGCCATGCTGGCAGTGGCCGCCAGTGTGGTGTTCCTGTTGCGCGGGAACCGGCTGTCACGCAGGATGCGTGTCCTGGAGAACAAGCTGAAGCAGCAGGATGAAGCGCCCGGACCGGTTGGTTTTGACCAGTACCTGCGCGATGAAATTATCCGCAACGAGGCATTGACGGAACAGGCTGCGGCCTCGGAAGACGAGTCGGAAAAGAAAGCCGCCGAGTTACTGAAATTTCGCAAGCGGTTCCTTGAAATCGAGCTTGAGGCGCATGCACTGGAGAGCAACCCCGTTGCCTTCCAGGACCGGATTGCCGCCGGCCTTTGCGAACTGATGGAAGTCATGCGACCGGAGGCTGAAACAGTTGACGCAGAAGTAGAGATACCCGCGGCTGTCGAGCTTGAAGAAGCCCCGGATGATGAGGATGAAGCGGAACCTGAACGCAAGATCATTGATACATCCGAAAATGAGATTAACCACCTTAAAGATGTTATCAATAATCAGCAGGATGCCATGGCAGCGTTGCGTGCACAGCTTGAGGAGCATGCCGAAGCCGAAGGCATGGATGCAGCCCTGAAGCAGCTGGAAGACTTCGAAAAGCAGGGTGCGGAACTCGAAAAGTGCCTGCTGGTACTGGAGAGTGAGAACGAACGTCTCAAGGCTGCGCAGAATCAGGGTGGTGAGGCGGAGGCGCGCATCGAGCCGGAGGACCCGGCCCAGTTGACCGGCTTGAAAAACATGGTGGGTGGACAACAGGAAACGATCGACAGCCTCAGGAAACTGATTGCCGAGCTGATGCCGGAGGCTGACAAGGTCGGTGAGCTGGGGGAAACACTGGATTGTATCCAGCGCACCAACCAGGAGTTGTCAGGTTGCGTGAGCGTACTGGAAGACGAGAACAACATGCTGCGCAGCGAACTGGAGATGATCGAGCGTCAGCTGGAAGAGCAGGCAGCGCAGCGTGGGGCGGAAGCCGCTGCGATAGAAGAAACGGCAGCCGGAGAATCCGCTGCTGCACCCAGCAGTGAACACATCAAGGAAATGGAAATCAAGGTTCAGGAGCTGGAAGCCCTGGTCGAATTCAAGGACGCTACCATTGAGGAACTGGAAAAGCAGTACAACGCGCTGGAAGTAAAGTACCGCGAAGCCACCGGCGAGCAGAGCGCCTGAGGACCGGGCTGCTCAATGCATCACCAGGCTGCATGAACCGGCCCTGTACAGGTATACTGTGGCTTCAGATCCCGGCATCGGGCCGGTTTCGTACTTCGACAGCCGTATTGCATGCCACCAAAAAAACGCAAAACCCCTCGCCGCGCCCGCAAGCGGCGTAAAAGCAAAGGTTTTCACTTCCCCTGGATCAAGCTTTCCCTGCTTTTGCTGGTGATTGTCGTGGGCTATATCGGCTGGCTGGACTTCCAGATCTATCGACAGTTCGAAGGCAAACGCTGGTCGCTGCCGGCGCGGGTTTATGCGCGGCCGCTGGAGTTGTATGCCGGGTTGTCGTTGCGGCCGGCGCAGTTCACCAGTGAACTGCGTGCACTTGGCTATCGCTTTGTCAGCCGTCCACGCCGTGCCGGTGAAGTGTCGCGTAATGGTAACCGCTATCAACTGATTACCCGGCCCTTCACCTTCTGGGATGGTCGTGAACGATCACAAACGTTGCGCGTGACATTTTCCGCACAACAGGTGACCCGTCTGCAGGATGACCGTAATGGCGCCGAACTGGTGCTGGCGCGGCTCGAACCCCTGGAGATCGGCAGTGTTCACACCGCGCGGCAGGAAGACCGTATCCTGGTGCAGCTCAGTGAAGTGCCGACCCCCCTTACCGAGGCGCTGATCGCCGTCGAGGACCGTGCCTTTTACCAGCACCACGGTGTTTCACCACGTGCGATTGCCCGGGCTTTCTGGGTGAATATCCGTTCCGGTGAAGTGGTACAGGGTGGCAGCACACTGACCCAGCAGCTGGTCAAGAATTTCTTTCTCACCAACCAGCGCAGCCTGTGGCGCAAGATCAATGAAGCCATCACGGCATTGTTACTGGAGCGTCGTTACAGCAAGGACGAGATCCTTGAGGCCTACCTGAATGAAGTCTATCTGGCGCAGGATGGACAGCGAGCCATCCACGGTTTCGGACTGGGCAGCCGGTTTCTGTTTCAACGCCCGCTGGATGAACTTACCACGGCGCAGATGGCGCTGCTGGTGGGCATGGTCAAGGGACCGTCCTATTACGACCCGCGCCGTCACCCGAAGCGCGCAAAGCAGCGCCGCGACCTGGTGTTGCGGGTGATGTACGAACAGGGTCTGATCGATCAGGCAACCTACCAGAGGTCACGCAATGAACCGCTGGGGCTGGTGCGTGCGGTAGCGGGTACCAGTAAACAGTTCCCGGCTTTTCTTGACCTGGTACGACGCCAGTTGCGGCGTGATTACCGTGAGGAAGACCTGGTCAGTGAAGGGCTGAAGATCTTCACGACACTGGATCCGCAGGTGCAGTGGGCTTTGCAGAAAAGTCTTGACCAGCGCATCAGGCCGCTGCTCGAAAAGCACGCGGAAATGCAGGGCGCGGGCCTGGTGACGCATGCGGCCAATGGCGAGGTGCTGGCACTGGCGGGTGGCCGGCGGGCCGGTTTCTCCGGGTTTAACCGTGCGCTGGATGCGAAGCGTCACGTGGGTTCACTGATCAAGCCGGCCGTGTATCTTACTGCACTTGCGCAGCCGCAGCGCTACAGTCTCGCCACGCTGCTCGACGACGGGCCGCTGGAGTACGAGCAGACCGATGGCATCTGGAGCCCCAATAATTACGACCACAAGTTCCATGACCAGGTCATGCTCTACCAGGCGCTGGCGCATTCCTACAATGTTGCAACCGCGCGACTGGGTCTCGAGCTGGGTGTGAAAACGGTGATCCGTACACTGCGCCGCCTGTCGGTATCCAGTCCGCTCAATCCTTACCCGTCGCTGTTTCTGGGTGCCACGGACCTCAGTCCACTGGACGTGACGCGCCTCTACCTGAACTTTGCCAGCGGTGGTTTTCGCGTGCCATTGCGCGCCATCCGTTCCATCCTCAACGCTGAAGGTGAAATATTGCAACGCTACGAGTTGCAGGTGTCGCGGGTAATCGATCCACAACCGGCCTTCCTGATTGATCAGGCGCTGCAGGCTGTCGTAAGGGAAGGGACTGCGCGTGCACTCAATCGACGCTTTTCGGACAAACTGGGGCTGGCCGGCAAGACCGGCACCACCAATGACCTGCGCGACAGCTGGTATGCCGGTTACGACGGCTCGCAACTGGCCGTGATCTGGATGGGCCGGGACGACAACCAGCCCATGGGGCTGACCGGCGCCAGTGGCGCCATGCAGGTGTGGTCCGGCCTGTATGCGCAGACCGGTGCCGTGCGCAACCAGCCAGCTGTGCCGGACGGTATCGTCTGGCACGGCGTGGACCGTGACACGGGCGGGCTGGCCGACACGGGTTGCGCGGATACCGTACAATTGCCCTTTGTCGAAACCGGCGTGTTGCCGCCGCCCGCACCCTGTGCCGGCCGGGCTGCGCCGCAGTGGATACCGGAATGGTTGCAATAAGACGTACGTTTTTCCTTTTGACCCTGTTACTGGGTGCCTGCAGTACCCGGCCGCCGAGCCAGATGCCGCCGGTGGTCGACAGTGGTGCGCCATCCACCGAAGCGCGGTTACCCGGTGAAATGCCGGCCCCGGTCATCGAGGCACAGCCGGAGAACCGCGCCAGTCGTGGTGCAGTGGTTGCGTTGCTGGACCGTGCCGAACATTACCGTCGACTTGGCGATAGCGGCGCGGCTTCCGCGACACTGGAACGCGCCCTGCGCATCGATCCGCGCAATGCCCGTCTGTGGCACCAGCTGGCCGCAGTACGCCTGGAACAGGGCAGGCCGGCCCAGGCCGAGCAGCTGGCGCTGAAATCCAATGCACTGTCTGCCGGAGACCGGGCCTTACAGGCGCGTAACTGGGCGCTGGTGGCCCGCGCCCGCTGGGCACAGGACGATCCTGCCGGTGCGCGTCAGGCCGAGCGCAAGGCCGCGGAAACACGTCACTGAGCAGGGTTCCGTGTACAATCGCCACATCCACAACTGATAACGATAAAGATGATCCCGTGGGCGTTTATTCTGTCGACAAGCTGATTGCCGAAGCACGCCGCCTGGCGGCGGAGTTTCGGCGTACCACCGGCAAACCCTTGCCCGGTGTGAGTGGTGAAATTGCCGAACACGATGCCGCCCGTCTGCTAGACCTGGAGTTGTGCAAGGAACGTCCGGGTGGTTACGATGCGATTGGTCGCGGCCGTCGTGAAGGTGACCGCGTGCAGATCAAGGGTCGGGTGATGTTTGGCGAGGAAAAATCCGGCCAGCGCATCGGCCAGCTCAAGCTCGACAAGGACTGGGACAGCGTGGTGCTGGTGGTTATGGATGAAAACTACGAGGCGGCTGAAATCTACGAAGCCAGTCGCGAGGAGGTTGAAAATGCCATGGATGAGGCAGCTTCAAGTAACCGAAAGAAACGTGGCGCCATGAGTGTGGCACGCTTCAAGATCATTTCCCGGCTGGTATGGACGCGTGAGGAAGGCGCGCTCGATGATGAAGTCTGGGACAACCGTTCCAGTACCTGACCCCGGCGTATCATGACAGCAGATCCCCTGGTTGATGACATCACGCAGGCCGCGGCCTGTCTTGGCGGCGATGGCCTGCTGGCGGGCGAGGTACAGGGTTTTGCCGCACGTCCCCAGCAACAGGAGATGGCCGCAGCGGTAGAGCAGGCGCTGGCCGAGGACTCAACGTTAATCGTTGAAGCCGGTACCGGTACCGGTAAAACTTACGCCTACCTGGTGCCGGCGTTGTTGTCCGGCAAGAAGGTCATTATCTCTACCGGTACCCGCCATTTGCAGGACCAGCTGTTTCACCGCGACCTGCCGACGGTGCGCTCCGCACTCGGGGTGCCACTCAAGGCGGCGTTGCTGAAAGGGCGTGCCAATTATCTTTGCCCGCAACGCCTGCACATGACACGCAGCGAAGGCCGCCTCGCAGATCGTCGCCAGGTCAACCAGCTGGAGCAGGTGTTCGACTGGTCCGGGCGCACTGCCAGTGGTGATATCGCAGAACTTTCCAATATTCCTGAAGATGCGCTCATCTGGCCAAAAGTCACATCCACTACGGAAAACTGTCTTGGTTCGGAATGTGAATACTTTTCCGATTGTTATGTCATGAAGGCGCGCCGTGAAGCGCAGGATGCCGATCTGGTGGTTATCAATCATCACCTGTTGTGCGCCGACATGGCGCTCAAGGAAGAGGGGTTTGGTGAACTGCTGCCGGGCGCAGAGGCGTTCATTATCGATGAGGCGCACCAGCTGCCGGAAACCGCATCACGGTTTTTTGGCATGGCATTGTCCAGCCGACAACTGCTGGAACTGGCGCAGGACAGCATCAATGAATACGTCGGTGAAACCGGCCAGCTGGACGGACTGCCGGATGTCGCCCGCGAGCTGGAAAAAGCCACCCGTGAATTCCGCCTGGTCATGGGGCAGGGCGAACAGCGTGCCCCCTGGTCACGGCTGGCCGGTAACAAGGCGATCGGCGAGGCATGCGATGATCTGAAAACCGCGCTCGCCGAACTGGCGCTGCAACTTGAACCCTTGTCGGAACGCAGTCGCGGGCTGGACAACTGTTACCAGCGCACTCTGCGCGTGCAGGCCCTGCTGGTACAGACGACTGAACAACCGCCGGCTGGCTACATCCACTGGTTTGAGACCTGGCGGCAGTCGTTCCGCATTAACCTCACACCGCTCGATGTGTCGGAGAACTTCAACAGCCAGCGCCACGCCCTGCCAGACTGCTGGGTGTTTACCTCGGCGACATTGTCTGTCAATGACAGTTTTGCGCATTTCGCCCACAAGCTGGGGCTGGAAGATGCCACGACCCTGCAACTGGACAGCCCTTTCGACTACG
This sequence comes from Thiogranum sp., assembly GCF_058323355.1. NCBI lineage: Bacteria > Pseudomonadati > Pseudomonadota > Gammaproteobacteria > Chromatiales > Ectothiorhodospiraceae > Thiogranum > Thiogranum sp. Next base: position 38,412 of record NZ_JBTTIO010000014.1, on the reverse strand, counting down.
CCAGCAACGCGCTGTTCTATGTACCCAAAGGCATGCCCGAGCCATCTGACCCGGACTATACGAACCGCATGCTCGATGAGGCAGAGGCCATTATCGAAGCCGCACGTGGCCGTACCTTCGTGCTGTTTACCAGTTACCGCGCCATGAATATTGCACGCGAACGCCTGCTCGACAGTTGCCAGTTTCCCCTGCTGGTGCAGGGTGACGCGCCGCGCAATGAACTGCTGGAACGTTTCCGCGAACTGGGTAATGCTGTATTGCTTGGTACCAGCAGTTTCTGGGAAGGCGTCGATGTACGCGGTGAAGCCCTGTCCTGCGTCATCATCGACAAGTTACCGTTTGCCTCGCCCGGTGACCCGGTCTGGCAGGCGCGCATCGATGCCATGAAAGAGCGCGGCGGCAATCCTTTCATGGACGAGCAACTGCCGCACGCGGTGATTACCCTGAAACAGGGTGTCGGGCGCCTGATTCGCGATATCAACGATCGTGGCGTACTGGTGATCTGTGACCCGCGCCTGCTCGGCAAGCGCTATGGCCGGGTGTTCCTCAACAGCCTGCCGGACATGGGGCGTACCCGCGATCTCGATGAAGTCGTGAAGTTCTTTCATGCCAGCGATGCCCTGAGCCTGTAATCATGTTACGCCTGCTAGCCATTGAAACTGCGACCGAGGCCTGTTCTGTTGCCCTCTACCAGGAAGATGAAGTGACAGAACGTTTCGAGATCGCACCGCGCCGTCATGCAGCGCTTGTGTTGCCGTGGGTCGAGGTACTGGTGGCTGAAGCAGGTATCGGCCTCAAGCAACTCGATGCCATTGCCTTTGGGCGTGGACCGGGTTCTTTTACCGGGCTGCGCATTGCCGCCGGTGTGACCCAGGGGCTGGCCTTCGGCGCGGATGTGCCGGTGGTGCCGGTTTCCACACTGGCGGCGCTGGCACGCGGTGCTCACAAGGCCAGCGGCAAGGCAAACATTCTCGCTGCACTGGATGCGCGCATGAAAGAAGTCTACTGGGGCGCTTACCGGTTTGATGCCGAGGGTCGTGCGATCTTGATGGGTGAAGAACGTGTCTGTGTGCCCGACGCGGTAGCCGTACCGGAAGGGGATGACGACTGGTTTGGCGCCGGCAGTGGCTGGGCAGGTTATGCCGGCGAGTTGTCGGAATGTTGTGCCTTGCCGGAGTCAGCCTGCCTGCCGGATTGGCAACCACACGCGTCCGATGTCGCGCAACTCGCTGCCGGACTGTATCTCGACGGCCAGGCCATTTCCCCGGAACAGGCCGCACCTGTCTATCTGCGTGACGATGTTGCTGACAAACCTGCACCGTAGCGTCTATTTGGGGTCAGAGTAAAAACTTGTATTAACGATCCTGTGAGCGGGAAGCAGTTTTTACTCTGACCCCAAATATTCAATCTTCCTTAGCGTTCGTTCCAGCAGGTGAGCTTGCAGGAAGGCCTCACTTTGCTCCTTATCAGTCATACACCAGGAAGTTGTGGGTGATCGCGTGTTTTTCAAGAGGTAAACCTCTGTGGATATTAGCCTGGACAATCAGACGGGCCGCAAGCCTATAATTGCTGTGATGGCTACAACATGCGAGGCAGGGGATGCAGGATAACGTTTTACAACAGGTGGTCGAGATCATCGAGTCCGGTCCGCACAGTGGTGCGGGCCTCAATCTCTATGCCTTGATCAGCACGCTGAGGATGGAAAACAGCGGTTATATGTACATGTTGCGCAAGCTGCGCGATCTGTCGCCTGAACACCGTTTGCTTGCCTATGGGCTGATGGAATTGATGGCGGAAAACGGGAACCAGGGCGAGGCATGGGATACAGCACTGCAGGCGATTGACAGGGCCGTGCGGGGTGGCTGAACCGGTAGCCCGCAGCATGCAGCGGGCTACCGGTATTACCCATCAGACGTAAAAATCAATAAACGTATGACCATTCGGGGGCTGGTGCCATATGATCCTTGGCCAGCATTTCCAGCAGGTGTCCCATCACACGCACGTTTTTGCTGAGTTCTTCCGGTGTCAGGGAACGACCTTCATCAGCAGCCTTGACGTTGGTGTTGTTGAGGTTTTGCAGAATATCAACCATCAGGGTGAGGTGCTTGACGCGAGCCTTGCCGGCTTCCTCCCGGGTGGCGGACTTGCTGCGCATCGCCTTGAATGCCGCTTCGCACTGCTGCAGTTTTTGTTCAAGCGGGTATTCTGCGGCTGATAAATTGTGACTGCCTAGCGCCAGTATGCTGGAAATCGCAAAAGCCATTACAAATGATGTTAGTTTTTTTGTCATCGAACTCTCTCCTGGATGATGGTGAAACACTGATTACGGCCACAGATGACACTGGCAGGCCCTGCGTTAACTTGGATTACATCTAACCTAGAGGGCTTCCGGCATGGAAATATTCCCTGTTCTGCGGTTGTTATTCCCTGTCTAACCGGGATTCTGTGGGGCGGCCAATGCAACTATAGTCTAATCAATGGGTTGCGTGTGCCAGTTGCTTTTGTATCCAGAGGTCGTTGAAAGCGCTACCGGTAGCTTGTCCAAGGCAGTAAAATTCGCAGCCCTGAAGCCTGTTGTGCGAACTGAATCATGAAAGCCCCCGAACTGCTTGCCCCCGCCGGTACTTTCAAAAACCTGCGCTATGCCATCACCTACGGCGCTGATGCCGTTTACGCCGGTATGCCGCGCTACAGTCTGCGTGTGCGCAATAACGATTTCAGCACGCCAGAGCGTCTGGCCGAGGGGATCGAATTTGTGCATGCGGCAGGCAAGGCCTTCTTTCTTGCCAGCAATGTGTTGCCGCACAACACCAAGGTCAAAACATTCATCGCTGATATGGAGCCGGTCATTGCCCTGAAACCGGATGCCCTCATCATGGCGGATCCGGGCCTGATCATGCTGGTGCGTGAACGCTGGCCCGATATGCCAATACACCTGTCCGTTCAGGCCAATACCATGAACTATGCCAGCGTGAAATTCTGGCAGCAGATTGGTATCAAACGCATTATCCTGTCACGGGAACTGTCGCTGGACCAGGTGGAGGAAATCCGCCAGCAATGCCCTGATACAGAGCTGGAGGTATTTGTCCACGGTGCGCTGTGCATTGCCTATTCGGGCCGTTGCCTGTTGTCGGGTTATTTCAATCACCGTGATGCCAACCAGGGAACCTGCACCAATTCCTGCCGCTGGGATTACAAGGTGAAACAGGCGGTCGAAGACGACGCGGGGAATCTGATACCCGTCGCCGTCGAGCCTGCCCAATCCGAAGTCAGGGTCAGCCTCATTGAAGAGGCCAGCCGACCCGGTGAGTACATGGCTGTCGAGGAAGATGAACACGGTACCTACATTATGAACTCCAAAGATCTGCGTGCGGTCGAGCACGTCGAGCGGCTGGTGAAAATGGGCATCGACAGCCTGAAGATCGAAGGGCGCACCAAATCACATTATTACGCGGCGCGAACGGCGCAGGTGTACCGCAAGGCCATCGACGATGCCGTGGCCGGCCAGTCATTTGATCCGGCATTGCTGGGCAAACTGGAAAACCTGGCCAACCGGGGTTACACCGATGGTTTCTTCCAGCGCCACCATGAGCAGGATTCCCAGAACTACCTCGACAACCATTCAAAAAGTGCGCAGCAGCGATTTGTCGGTGAGCTGGGCCAATATGACGCTGAAACCGGTACGGTGGAAGTGGTCGTCAAGAACCGCTTTGCCGTGGGGGATGAGCTGGAACTGATCCTGCCGGATGGAAACCACACCTTCACGCTGAGTGAAATGATCAACAAGGACGGGCAGACCGTTGATGTGGCGCCGGGCAGTGGGCATCAGGTACGCATCCCGGTGCAGCCAGGAAAGTTTGATATGGGGCTTCTGGCCGTTAATTACTGATTTTGATCTCTCGTCCATCCAGCATCCCGGTATTCTGCGGAGCATCGTTCGTTACCAGCACGACTCAGTGGGTGAGGTTGAAAGCATTGTCGAACAGTTTGACGAAAACCATTCAGGTTGAGTTATCCTGCTTTGCCCCCGGGTTCTGTATGCTTCGGTTGCCCGCAACATTGATGACAGGAGTCACTAAAATGAAGTTGTTCAAATTGTTTCTGGTTTCCCTGCTGTTTGTGGCACAGGCTGCCATCGCGGACCGAACGGTGCTGGTATGGGAAACAGGAAAAGATCTCGAAACCTCTTACGATACAATCTATAAGGCACTGGAAGAAAATAATTTCTTTGTTGTATTCGAGCCTGATATCCAGGCGAATCTCAGCCATTTTTCCGAGCGTTGGGGGGAAGACTACAACCGCAACGGGCTGGAAGGTATTCGCTCCATGATTTTCTGCAACGGCTGGTATGCCAATGCTGTGAGCAATGTCGACCCGGACATGATGGCGTTGTGTCCCCTGCATATCACACTGGTGCAAAAATCAGGTGTGACACGCATCCTGTTTGCGCGGCCAAGCGTTATTGCTGCCGGTAGCAAGGCCCTGTCTGTTGCCCGCGAAATCGAACAGGGTGTATCAAAGGCGCTGGATGAAGCAGTCACTGCACTGAAGGCGGGACCACAAAAATAAGCCGGGGCTCTATTGCCACCAGAGTGACAGTACAGGCAGGTAGGTGACAATGCCCAGCCACACCAGCATCAGCGCCAGGAACGGCAGGGTTGAACGGAACAGGGTGAGTATCGGTTTTTCGAAGCGCTGGCTGGCGATGAACAGATTGATGCCGACGGGCGGCGTGGAGTAGCCGATTTCCAGGTTGGCGAGGAAGATCACGCCAAGGTGCACCGGGTCGACACCGAAACGTTGTGCGAGTGGCAGAATCAGCGGTACCACAACCACCGTCGCGGAAAAGATATCCATCATCGCACCCACCACGAGCAGGAACAGGTTGAGCAGCAGCAGGAATTTCAACTGGCTATCGATGCTGTTTTCCATCCATTCCAGCAGTCGCATGGGCAGTTGTGCATCGATCAGCAGGTTGGTCAGTCCCATGGCGATACCGAGGATAATAAGGATGCTGCCGACCAGCACCGACGTGTCACCCAGTATGGACACCAGCTGCCTGCGCAGTGAAATGGAACGGTGTATCACGCTTTCCAGGAGCAGCACATACAGGGCGGTACAGGCGGCAGCCTCGCTGACGGTGACATAACCGCCGAAGATGCCGATGATAATCAGCACCGGCAGCAGAAGGTCCCCGAAACCGGAGCGCAAGGCGCGCCCGAGTATGTGCCAGGAAAAGTGATGGCGTGGAATGTCGAAGCGTGCACCAACCACAGCGGCATAGATCCACAGCATGAGCATCAGCACCAGCCCGGGAATGATGCCGGCCCGGAACAGGTCATCGATGTTTACCCCGGCGACAACACCATAGAGAAGAATGGCCAGGCTGGGTGGAAACAACAGCCCCAGCGAGCCGGACGTGGTCAGCAGGCCAAGCGAGAACCGCTCCGGGTAGTGAACTTTTTTCAGCACCGGGTAGAGCAGCCCGCCCAGCGCCAGGATGGTGACGCCCGAGGCGCCGGAGAAAGATGTGAAGAACGCGCAGGCGGTAATGGCAACAATGGACAGGCCGCCGGGCAGCCAGCCGAGCAGGGCATTGAACAGCCGGATCAGTCGCTGCGGCGCACCACCGGAAGACAGGATGACACCCGCCAGGGTAAACAGCGGGATTGCGGTGAGGTTGGGCGAGGAAGCCAGCCGGTTCAGTTCAACAATCAGCAGCGCGCTGTCCAGCCCGCTGTTGTGCGCATAGAACAGGCTGCCGGCGCCCAGTACGGCAAACAGCGGTAGCCCGAACAACGCCAGTAAAACAATGGCCGCTATGGCAGGTGACATGTGTCGTCATCCGGGCCGAGCAGGGCCGCCAGCAGGAAGTGTACAGTCAACAGAACGAAGCCGACCGGCAGGATTAATCCAACCAGCGTTTGCCAGCGGTCGTAGTCCTGTGCATAGGTCCATTCATCACGCCAGAAACGAATGGCGGCATCGGTAAAGAACAGGCAGATCACGGCGGCCAGGGCCTGCAGAGGACGGTACAGTGCCTGTACTGCACGGGGGGAAAGCAGGGTGGTGGCAACGTCGATCTTGATGTGCCGGTTGCGGTCTACCGCCAGCGTGGCGCCGAAGAAGGTGACATACAACACCAGGTAGCGCGTCAGCGTATCGGCCTGTGCAATACCGGCATCAAAGGCATTACGCGCAACAATCTGTACCAGCGCCAGCCCCAGCAGGAGTAGCAGGCTGGCTGCCGCCAGCAGCAGTTCCAGCTGCAGCAGTCTGTCTCGAATGACTTTAAGCAATGTCATGGTTATCGCCAGACGGGTTGTGCTTCAGGGTTGGGGGGTGTCCGCTGTGGCTTGAGCGTGACGATGCTGGTCCAGTAACTCGCGGGTCTGGCTGAACAGGCTGGACGGAATATAGTTGCTTTCTATCAGCTTGCCGGCGGCGCGGTTGCGCAGTGCCAGCAGCTCGGTATCGCTCATGCTGTCGTCCGGCTCGATAAACTGTAAACCGCGTTGTTTAAGTTCATCGATACTTTTTTCATTGTCAATACGTGTGGCGGCCACCAGTTTTTCGCCGAAAGCATAGCCGGTTTCACGCAGCAGCGTCTGCAGATCGCCGGGCAGCTGATCGAAGAACCGGCGTGTCACAATGAGTCCGCCCATGCCGTTGGTCAGGGGTACGCTGCTGATGTATTTTGTTTTGGTAAACCACTGCAGGGCTATGGCGCCAAGTGGCGGGGCATACACGGTATCGATCAGCCCTGTGGACAGGCTGGTGTAGACATCGATGATCGACAGCGGTACAGGTGATATACCACTGGCCTGGAAAAAGGCCTGTCCCATCGGATCACCCTGCCACAGCCACACCCGCCGCGAGCGCATGTCGTCCATTGAGCGAATGGGCTCGGTCGAGAACATGTGAATAAACCCGACTTCCATCCAGCCCAGCAGTTCATAGCCGTTGTCGCGGAAGCCCTGCTGGAATTCAGCGGTGAAATGGTGGCGAACCAGGTCGACTTCCTCGATAGTGTTGAACAGGAAGGGCAGTTCGAGCACACGCGCCGGTGAGTACATGCGGCCGATGCCGTAGCCGGTAAAGGCGCCACCCTGCAACTGGTTAAAGCGCATCTTTTTCAGTACATCGGGTTCGTCACCCTGCACACCCCCCGGGTAGAACTTGAAAACCAGCCGGCCGTTGCTGCGGGTTTTGACCTCCTGGCCCCATGCTTCGAGGATGTTCATCCAGGTTGTGCCGGATGGTGCCAGCGTGGCGAATTTCAGAACGTGTGTGGTGGCTGCCGTGGCGTACAGGGGGAGCAGCAGGCTGAACAGAATCAGGGCAGGCATGTTTACGCATCGTTTCATCAGAACCACTCCGCTTCGAGGCCGAGCAGATGTCGTGCACGCGCGCGTGAAATCTGGTTAATCAGCGCCATCTCCGGGAACGTGCCGGATGGCGTGTTGATCACACCCTCCAGCAGGCTGTGGAATTTTGTCTGGTCGAGCCGCTGGCGTTCAAGGTACTCGGCCTGAAGGACATCGAATATCAGCAACCTGCCTTCTGTGACAGCACGTGCCGCGGAAAAGTTTTTCTCCGCCAGCGCAAAGTCGCCGCCAAACATGGGTGCCCGGCTGCCGTAGTAAACGCCATAGTAGCCGTGCACACTGCCATTAAAGTAGTCGGGTTCCAGTTGCAGGACACGCTGCATCAACCGTTCTGTGCTGCCAAGCTGGGCCAGGCGTGCGGGGTCAGTCCGGTTGAGATCAATCTGTTTGGCCCAGCAGGATGCTGTCCAGAACAGGGCGGGTACGGCCTTGCGGCCCAGTCGTGAGACAGCCTTGTCGATGGTGTCGGGGTTTGCCTTGCGCAAATCGATATCGACACCCAGGCTGCGCAAGGCGCGTAAGCCGTAGTCGGCGCCACGCTGGTAGAGGGCCTCGGCGCGTTTTTTGTCTTTCAGTTCGGTAAAGCCGAAGGCATACCCGTACAGGCCCTGTGCGGCATTGGCGAGCAAAACCGGGTTGCCAGGGTCTTCGGCAATCAGGCCTTCGATCAGCTTGATGTTGGCGGGCAGGGCGGCTTCGGCGAGGACCAGGTCGGTTTCGCGGTTCATTGCCTCGATGGCACCATCCATGATCGACACCGAGGTGCGGGCGACCATCTGTCCCATGCTGCAGGCACCCAGCAAGGGTGCTAGCAGAAAAATCAGCAGGTATCTGCGCAAAGTGGCCCCCATGACAACTCCCTTTGTTATATATATGGCTTACGTTAACAGATTTCTCAGCATAACCGTGTAAATGTCGGAAAGCTGGTCCAGCGCCTCCACGGCAACACATTCGTTGACCTGGTGAATGGTGGCATTCACCGGTCCCAGTTCCAGTACCTGCGCACCCGTCGGTGCGATAAATCGCCCGTCCGATGTGCCGCCGCTGGTGGATAATTCTGTTTCAATACCCGCAACTTCACGGATGGCACGCTGCGCCGCCTCCAGCAACTCGCCTTTGGGTGTCAGAAACGGTTCACCGGACAGCCGCCACTCAATGTCATAGTCGAGCTTGTGTCGATCCAGTACTTCACAAACACGCTTGCGAATCTGTTGCCCGGTCAGTTCTGTCGAGTAACGCAGGTTGAACATGGCCTGCAGTTCGCCAGGCACCACGTTCTCGGCGCCGGTGCCCGCGTGGATATTGGAAATCTGCAAGCTGGTCGGCGGGAAATGATCGTTGCCACGGTCCCACTCGATGGCGGCCAGTTCCGCCAGTGCCGGTGCCGCGAGGTGGATCGGGTTCCTGGCCAGGTGCGGGTAAGCCACATGGCCCTGTTTCCCGTGCACGGTGAGTTTGCCGTTCAGTGAACCGCGCCGGCCGTTTTTTACCATGTCACCGAGTTGCCTGGTACTGGACGGCTCACCGACCAGGCACATGTCGATTTTTATACCCTTGTTCACCAGGTGTTCGACCACTTTGACAGTGCCGTTGACTGACGGGCCTTCTTCATCGCTGGTGATGAGGAAACCGATCGAACCCTTATGATCGGGGTGTGCGGCAATAAAGGTTTCGCAGGCCGTAATCATGGCGGCCAGCGAGCCTTTCATATCGGCGGCACCGCGTCCGTACAGCATGTCGTCGCGAATGTCCGGCAGGAAGGGGTCCGATATCCAGTCTTCCCGCGGGCCGGTCGGCACCACATCGGTATGACCGGCAAACACAACCAGCGGTGCGCTGTCGCCGCGTCGCGCCCAGAAGTTTTTGACTTCAGCAAACGGCAGATCCTCGGTTTTGAAACCGATGGCCCGCAGGCGTTTCTGCATGAGTTGCTGGCAACCGGCATCTTCCGGTGTCACCGAGGCGCGGCTGATCAGGTCTTTGGCAAGGTCGAGTGTGCTGGACATGGGGGGAGTGTACCGGGTTTGTTGGCAAGGCTGTAGTGAGTCGCTGCTGTGGATTAATGCCGGCGTGGTGCAAGTCTGGCAGGTCAGTACAAGCGGGTGGCTCAGAACAGCGTTTCGTATATTTCCGGCTTAAAGCCGAGTACTCTGCGGTTGCCTGTGTCAAGCAGCGGCCGCTTGATAATACCGGGGTTATCACGCATGCACTGCAAGGCGGTTTCCCGGTTGATGTTGTCGCGTACCGACTGTGGCAGCTTGCGCCACAGCTGGCCGCGACGGTTGAGTAATTGTTCCCAGCCGAGTTCCTTCTCCCAGCCGGTCAATTGTTTCTCGTCCAGCCCGTGTTTGCGGTAATCGTGGAAGTGGTACTCGACACCGTGCTCATCCAGCCAGCGCATGGCCTTTTTCATGGTATCGCAGTTTTTGATGCCATAGATCGTGACCATTGTAGAATCAGATATTTCGCAGCAGTTCGTTGATGCCGACCTTGCCCAGTGTTTTGGCATCGACCTTCTTGACGATCACGGCGCAGTACAGGCTGTACTTCCCGTCTTTTGAGGGCAGGTTGCCGGATACCACGACGGAACCGGCCGGGATGCGGCCGTAGGTGATTTCATCTTTCTCGCGGTCGTAGATGCGCGTGCTCTGGCCAATATAGACACCCATGGAAATGACCGAGCCTTCCTCGACGATCACGCCCTCGACCACTTCGGAGCGCGCGCCGATGAAGCAGTTATCTTCGATAATGGTCGGTGCAGCCTGTACCGGCTCCAGTACGCCACCAATGCCGACGCCGCCGGACAGGTGAACATTCTTGCCGATCTGTGCGCAGGAACCCACGGTAGCCCAGGTATCGACCATGGTGCCGGAATCGACATAGGCGCCGATGTTGACGTAGGAGGGCATCAGCACCACGCCGGAGGCGATATAGGAACCGAAGCGCGCCGTGGCCGGCGGTACCACGCGTACGCCGCCAGCGCGGAATTCGCGTGCGTTGTAGTCGCTGTACTTGGATTTCACCTTGTCGTAATAGTTGGTGAAGCCACCCTTCATGAATTCGTTGTCCTCGATACGGAATGACAGTAGCACGGCTTTTTTCAGCCAGTCGTTGACCTCCCAGCCAGCGTCTTTCTTTTCCGCCACCCGGGCTTCACCGGCATCCAGCATGCGGATGGCCTCAAGGGTGGCTTCCTTGACGTGGGTTTCAACCGTGCGCGGTGTGATATCGGCGCGTCGTTCAAAGGCTTCTTCAATGGTGGCTTGCAAGTCGCTCATGGCGGTCTCCTGAAACGGTTATAACTGTTCGGTAAAGGCTTGTATTCTTTGTGCGGCGTCGATGCACTCGTCGAGTGGTGCGACCAGCGCCATGCGTACGTGACGGTGGCCGGGGTTGCCGCCAGCTGTGTCGCGTGACAGGTAGCTGCCGGGCAGCACAATAACATTCTGTTGCCGGTACAACGCCCGGGAAAACCCGGTGTCGTCGATCGGGGTGCGTTGCCACAGGTAGAAACCCGCCGGCGGGATCTCGATATCCAGTTCCGGTGAGAGTATATCTGCAACCGCTGCAAATTTTTCCCGGTACAGTCGGCGGTTTTCCACGACATGCGCCTCGTCGCCCCAGGCGCGGATACTGGCATCCTGGGTGGCCGGCGGCATGGCACAGCCGTGATAGGTGCGGTAGCGGAGGAAGGTCTGGATCAGCCCGGCATCACCGGCCACGAACCCGGAGCGCAGGCCCGGTGCATTGGAGCGCTTGGACAAACTGTGAAATACCAGGCAGTGCTGATAATCCTCATTACCCATTTGCGCGGCGGCCTGCAGCAGGCCGGGGGGTGGTGTATTTTCATCGAGGAATATCTCCGAATAGCACTCGTCGGAGACGATGATGAAATTATATCTGTGCGCCAGTTCGATCAATGACTGCATAGCGGCTATATCCATTACGCGTCCGGTCGGGTTGCCGGGCGAACAGAGGTAGAGTAGCTGGCAGCGTTGCCAGGTTGCCTCATCGATCGCGTCAAAATCCGGAAGGTACTGGCTGCTTGCGGTGGCATTGATAAATACCGGCTCGGCGCCTGCCAACAGTGCAGCGCCCTCGTAGATCTGATAAAAGGGGTTCGGCATCAGCACGGCGGCATTCTGCGTGCGGTCGACGACACACTGGGCGATGGCAAACAGCGCTTCGCGTGTACCATTGACCGGCAGGACGTGGCGATCCGGGGCGAGATTGCCGGCTGGCAGGCTGAAACGTGTCGTCAGCCAGTCGCAAATGGCCGTACGCAAGGCTTCGGTGCCACGTGTCGACGGGTACAGCGACAGGCCATGCAGGTGTTCGATCACTGCTTCGGTAATGAAGGCCGGTGTCGGGTGTTTGGGTTCACCGATGGATAAGCGAATCGTCTCCAGACCGGCCGGCGGTGTTACACCGGCGCACAACTTCGCCATGCGCTCGAACGGGTAGGGTTGCAGGCGTGACAGGTCGGGATTCATATAAAAGGATATGGTTAAAAAAATGAAGGCGAGAGTATACGCAATCTTATGAAGCCGTGCAGTCACCCGCTGTTGCCCGTATTCAGCCTGTTACTGACTGCTACCCTGTGGGGCCTTGTCTGGTATCCGCTGCGCCTGCTGGAGGCGCAGGGCCTGCAGGGGCTGTGGTTGTCGCTCTCCAGTTACACGGCAGCCCTGCTGGTTGGTCTGCCCTGGTTATGGAATTCACGTGGTGACTGGGCACGCGAAGGGATGGTGCTGGCATTGCTGACACTGGCAACCGGCTGGGTGAACGTGGCATTTGTGCTTGCCATTCTTGACGGTACCGTGGTGCGGGTATTGCTGTTGTTCTACCTGTCGCCACTGTGGGCGCTGGTGCTCGGCTGGCTGATTCTCGGCGAGCGGCCGGGAGCCAGTGGAATCATGGTCTTCGTGCTGGCGATTTCCGGCGCTGTCGTCATGTTATGGGACCCGCAACTGGGTATGCCCTGGCCACGTGACGAGGCCGACTGGATGGCTGCCTCCTCGGGGCTGGCCTTCGCCTTTGCGAATGTGATGGTGCGCAAGCTGAAACATGCCGGTATGCCTGCCAAGGCATCGGCCAACTGGCTGGGCGTGGTGTTGGTGGCGAGTGTGTGGATACTCGTGGTCCGTGAACCTGTGCCGGCGGTCGACGTGTCGGTGTGGCTGGGTTCGGCAATGCTTGGCTGGTTCGGTTTCGTTATTATGACTGTGACGGTGATCTACGGCGTGACGCACATGCCGGTGCATCGGTCGGCTGTCATTCTGCTGTTTGAGCTGGTGATCGGTGCAGTGTCATCGATTTTGTTGACGGATGAGCAGGTGCAGTTGCAGGAATGGATTGGCGGTGCGCTGATCCTGGCGGCCGCCTGGTTTGCGGCCTACGAACATATTGGAGAAACAGCGTGAGTGAGGTGCTGGGATTACACCATGTCAGTTTCGTAGTGGCAGACGTGCAGCGTTCGCTGAAGTTTTATCACGAGCTGCTGCAGCTGGATGCTGACCCGCAACGCCCCGATATTGGCTATCCGGGGGCCTGGCTGAATGCGGGTGAACAGCAGATACACCTGTTGCAGGTCCCGAACCCTGACCCGGTGAAGGGCCGGCCGGCGCATGTTGGCCGTGACCGCCATACAGCACTGGCTGTCGGTGACCTGGCGCCGGTACTGAAACGTCTTGAGAAGGCCGGGGTATCCTGTACACACAGTCGATCGGGACGCAGGGCGGTTTTCTTCCGTGATCCGGACGGTAACGGGATCGAGTTGGTGGAAGTGACGCCTGTACAGGTATGAGCTGCCCTGACAGGGGTTGCGGACTGATGTGTGCGGAACGTCAATGATCCGTCATATTCTGTAGTATCTCCCAATTTTATATTGCTTTTTGGGGTTTGGGTAACTAATCTACTTCATGTGGCACCGCCCTGGTGGCACCTGAAGAATTATAAATGCGCATTGCCTTAAGACAGTTCCAGGGGAAGCATACGTGCGTGAATGAGGGGGGTATTGTCTATGAATTATTCAGTTCTCTGTCGAACGATTCTTGTTTCACTTTTCATGGTATCGGTACAGGCGTCCGCCAGTGAGGAAGACGATCTGGCCGAGATGCAGCGCCAGCTCAATGCCGAAACCATGAGCCAGCCTTTTTTTGCCGAACAGCCTGAAAAAGTGGATGCCTACATCAAGGAAGCCATGAAGAAAAATCTCAAGCCACCGGAATACAAGGGTAAGAACTGGCGCCCCGGATACACCTGCCGGAACCTGCTTGGCTATTCGTGGCTGGAATACCGGAACTGCCGTTATTACCGTCACTATTACGGGCGTTACTACCCGTATTGAGGCAGCTGCAGATTTACTGTTAATTATAACAATGTGAGGAGTAAGTAATGATGGAGTACAGCGTTTTCAAATCGGGGATCCGTGTTCTGATGGTCGGTATGCTGCTGGCTTTTCTGGCCGGTTGCGCAGCGACACAGGTTGCGGTCTCCAAGAAAAATCTGGATGTGCAGACCAAAACCAGTACGGCAATTTTTGTCGATGAAGTTTCCAGGGACAAGCGGACAATTTATATCAATGTGCGAAGTGGTGTGATGGAGTTCGATCGTCGCGCATTCAAGCAGTTCATCAATGAGCAGTTTGCGCAATCCGATACAGGCTATACAGTTGTTGATGACCCGGAGGCTGCCCATTTCAGCATGAGTATTTATGTGCTGAATCTTGAAAAGGCCAGTCCCACAGCCGCAGAGGCCGCCTTGAACCAGGGCTTTACCGGTGAGGTTGTAGCCGGTGCAGCAGCCGGCGCACTGATCAACCGTAACAGTAACCCCTATACGGGTGCGGCTGTCGGTGGTTTGCTCGCCGCCGGTATTTCCACGATTGCCAATGCCGCGGTCAAGGATGTTACCTACATGCTGGTAGCGGATGTGCAGATCAAGGAAAAGACCCGCAAGGGCGTTATCGTTCGCAAGGATACGCAGATCAGTTCCAAGGTGTCTGACGCGGGAACGAGTACACAGCGTGTGTCGGAAGCGAGCAATCGCAAGGAATACCGTACGCGTATCGTGACGACGGCCAACAAGGTGAACCTGAAGCTGGAAGAAGCCCAGGATCTCATGTTCAGGAAAACAGCTTATGCGATGGCCGGGTTCTTTTAGCAGTCTGTCATTCAGCAAGCAGGTTGAAAGCAGAAAGCGCCTGAAGGCGCTTTCTGCTTTTCCAGGGCATGTTATGCCGTGTCAGACAGCTTCATCCAGGGCATTCACGAGCGCTTCACGCAGCTTTTTTTGTGCCTTGTCGTCAAGCGCGCCAGCATTTTTATCGGTCACAAAAAACACGTCTTCCGCCTTGGACCCGAACGTAGCGATCTTGGCGTTTTGCAATACAACGCCCTGTTCATAGAAGACCTGGCCTACGCGTGACAACAGGCCGGGGTAGTCCGTGGTGAAGAGTTCGACGATAGTGCGATGCTGCGCCTCATCCTGATGAAAATTGACCTGTGTCGAAACATGGAACTGGCGGATACGCCTTGGTGCGGGACGTGCTGTGATGGTGGTGGTTGCTTCTTTTGACAACAATTCCTGTTGCATCAGAGTGACCAGTTCCTCACCGTCATACGTGTCCAGTACGGGCTCGCCGGCAGAATTCAACAGCAGATAGGTATTGATGGCATAGCCGCGTTTCGAGGTGATGATGCGTGCATCAGTGATCGTCAGGCCCATCTGGTCGATCAGGGCCGTGGTTCGATTGAACAGACGATCAATGACGGGTGTGTACAGGAACAGCGCGCTGCCGCCTCGTTCCGATTGCGGGCACAGGTCGACGCGCACACCTTCCATGTTGTCCTCCCTGAGAATGACCTGTGCATGCCAGACCACTTCGTTGACGTTGTGGCGCAGGAAATAGTCTTCCGGGAAATCCTGCCACAGGGCTTCGAGTTGTTGCGCATCGATCTTGTACTGTACGAGTTTTTCAGCCGCCTTATGTTTGATATCGCGGATCAGTTCGTCGCGATGCAGCGGGTTTTCAAGGCCACGGCGGAGGGCGCGTTTAGTGGCATTGTAAAGGTCGCGGAACAGGGCATCTTTCCAGGAATTCCATAGCGTCGGGTTGGTGCCACGTATGTCAGCGACGGTCAGCAGGTACAGGTAGTCGAGGCGTGTGCGATCGCCAACCTGTGTGGCGAATTCGTGGATGACATCCGGGTCGCTGATATCGCGGCGTTGTGCCACCTGCGACATCAGCAGGTGATTACGTACCAGCCAGGAGACCAGCTTGCAGTCATAGTCGCTCAGGCCATGCCGGGCAAGGAATTCACAGGCATCATCCGCACCCAGTTCGGCGTGGTTTCCGCCCCGCCCCTTGGCAATGTCGTGGAAGAAGCCTGCCAGGTACAACAACTCCGGTTTGGGGATTTCCGCCGAGATGCGGCTGCACATGGGCAGTTCGTGTGCCATTTCCGGTACTGAAAAGCGACGCAGGTTGCGTACCACGAACAGCGTGTGTTCATCGACAGTGTAGGCATGGAACAGGTCGTGCTGCATCTGCCCGACAATGAGTTCGAATTTCGGGTAGTAGGCCGCCAGTACGCCATAGCGGTTCATGCGCCGCAGTTCATGGGTCAATCCTGTGGGCTGGCGGAAGATTTCCATGAACAGGCTGCGGGCGCGGATGTCCTGACGAAACTTGTCATCGATCAGGTGCAGGTGATCGCGCACAAGGCGGATGGTCGATGCGCGCACGCCCTTGATCTCGCTGTGCTGCTGCATGAGCAGGAACAGTTCCAGCAGCGCAAAAGGGTAACGCTTGAAGACGCCATTGCCGGTCACTTCAAGGAAGCCCTTGCGCATCTGGAAACGCCGGTTCAGGGGTGTAACTGCACTTTGATCATTTTCGTACAGAATGATTTCCTGCAGCAGTTGCAGCAGCATTTCGTTCAGGCGGCTGAGCGCCTGGATAGTCCGGTAGTAATCTTTCATGAACCACTCGACCGCCAGCTTGTGGTCATGGTCGGTATAACCGAAATTCTGTGCCAGTGTGCGCTGGTGGTCGAACAGCAGACGGTCTTCACGGCGTTTTGTAATCTGGTGCAACCCGAAACGGACCTTCCATAAAAAGCGTTGGCCCTGCATCAGGGTTTCGTATTCACCGGGTGTAATATCTTCGCGTTCTACCAGTTCGCCAAGGTCTTCTGTGCCGAAGTGGCGCTTGAACACCCAGCCAATCATCTGCGCATCGCGCAGGCCACCGGGACCTTCCTTGACGTTGGGCTCGAGGTTGTAGACGGCGTCGTCGAATTTTTTATAGCGTGCGTGCTGTTCTTCCAGTTTGGCGGTGAAGAAGTCCCGGTCCGGCCAGACGTGATCCGGCCCGGTGAGTCGTCGCATGTCATCGAAAAGATCTTCACGGCCATGCAGCAGGCGGGCTTCCATCAGATTGGTCGCCACGGTGATGTCGGCACGTGCCTGTGCCTGGCAGTCCTCCAGTGTGCGTACACTGTGGCCGACTTCCAGGCCGATGTCCCACAGCAGCATCAGGAAAGCTTCCAGTGCCTCGGCGGTCTGGTCGTCCTCGGTCTGCGCCAGCAGGATCATGATATCGACATCCGAGCCGGGCAGCAGCTCGGCGCGACCGTAGCCGCCGACAGCTACCAGCGATCCGTCGAGTCCTGCAAGCGTTGTTTCCCAGCAGTGAATCAGTACCTGGTCGACCAGCCAGCTGCGCGCAAAGATCAGGTCCTCGATGTCAGCACCTTCATCAAATCGCGCCATGAGATGGTCGGTCGAGTGTTTAAGGAAGGTGCGGATATCAGAAAGCGACGGTGTGTCCGCATCGAACGCACGATCCAGGGTGTCGAGATCAAACCAGCCAGCAATGGTGTCCGTGGGCAGGCGGGTCATGGATTGCACCGCGCTGTCATCCGGGCTCATCATATGGTTTCACCCTTGCGCAGGGTAAGGACTTCGTAGCCGTCGGCCGTAACCAGGATGGTATGTTCCCACTGTGCTGACAGGCTGTGGTCCCTGGTTACCACGGTCCACCCGTCCTTGAGTACCCTGGTATGGCGCTTGCCGACATTGATCATGGGTTCGATGGTAAAGGTCATGCCTTGCTGGAGTACGGCACCCGTCCCGGGTTTACCGTAGTGCAGCACCTGGGGGTCTTCGTGAAACTCGCGACCGATACCATGACCGCAGTATTCGCGTACCACGGAGAAATTCCGGCTTTCCGCCAGTTTCTGGATCGCGTGCCCGATATCACCGAGCCGGGCGCCGGGTTTTACCATGCGAATGCCGGTGCACATGCACGCATAGGACGTATTGGCAAGGCGTTTTGCAATGACCGAGGGCTCCCCGATAAAGAACATCTTGCTGGTGTCGCCATGAAAGCCGTCCTTGATCACGGTGATATCGATATTGAGTATGTCGCCGTTCTTGAGTTTGCGGTCGCCGGGGATGCCGTGACAGACCTGGTGGTTAACCGAGGTACAGATGGATTTCGGAAAACCGCGATAATTCAGCGGGGCAGGAATCGCGCCCTGAACATTGATCGTGTAGTCATGGCAGATACGGTCAAGTTCATCGGTCGTAACGCCGGGTTTGATGTAAGGCTCGATCATTTCAAGCTGCTCGGCCGCCAGGCGGCCGGCTACGCGCATTTTCTCGATTTCTTCGGGGGTTTTGATGGATATGCTCATGGCTTCCTGTCGCTGTCGTTTCCGGCAGCACTGGCTGATCGGCTCGGACGTGAGAAAAAGGGGCCTAAGTGGCCGGAATAATTGCTGTTACGCCTAGTGTATGGTATAAAGCGCGGCTTGTTAACAGGGCTGTTGGAATCTTCTGCTGCCCGCTAACCTGAATCCACACATACGTCGGCACATGCAGTTGGGTGCCTTCGGCATGGCGAGAGCCATCCGCGGGTTACTGTATGGGGCGTATGGAGGCCCAACCCTTACAAAGAGGTTTATTTATGTCTAGTGTAACCATGCGCCAGATGCTTGAGGCAGGCGTACATTTCGGCCATCAGGCCCGTTTCTGGAACCCGAAAATGGCCCCGTTCATTTTCGGCGAACGCAGTAAAATCCACATTGTTAATCTGGAAAAGACGCTTCCGCTTTACCAGGATGCGCTGAACTTTATCGGCAAGCTGGTTGCCAACAAGGGCACCGTGCTGTTTGTCGGTACCAAGCGTGCCGCGCGCGATACCATTCGCAGCGAGGCCCAGCGTTGTAAAATGCCTTATGTGAACCACCGCTGGCTGGGCGGCATGCTCACCAACTTCAAGACCGTGCGCCAGTCCATCAAACGCCTGAAGGATCTTGAGGCGATGGAGCAGGATGGCACCTTCGACAAGCTGAACAAAAAAGAAGCCCTGATGCTGACCCGCGAGAAAAACAAGCTGGATCGCAGTCTGGGCGGTATCAAGGACATGAACCGCCTGCCGGATGTCATGTTCGTGGTTGATGTCGGTCACGAAAAGATTGCCATTGCCGAGGCAAAGAAGCTCGGTATCCCTGTGGTCGGTGTGGTTGATACCAACAACTCCCCGGACGATGTCGATTACGTTATTCCCGGCAACGATGACTCTATTCGCGCGATCCAGCTCTATGTGCAGGGCGTGGCGGACGCAGTCGAGGAAGGCCGCAGCGCCATGGCGCAGATCGGCGGCAGCAAGGAAGACGAGTTTGTCGAGGTCAGCGGTACCGCCCAGTAACCGGGCGGCCGTATCTTTATTCAGCAATTTTTTCAAGAGGTATTAATCATGGCAATCTCTGCAGCGCAGGTTAAAGAACTGCGCCAGCGTACCGGCTGCGGCATGATGGAGTGCAAGAAGGCACTGGTGGATGCGGACGGCGATATGGATGCAGCCGCCGAGGCCCTGCGCAAATCCGGTCTGGCCAAGGCTGACAAGAAGGCCGGCCGTGTCGCGGCCGAAGGTGCAATCATTGTTGAAGTCAGTGGTGACGGCAAGACAGCCGCGATGGTTGAAGTCAATTCCGAAACCGACTTTGTGGCGAAGAAAGACGATTTCCAGAATTTCGCCCGCGCGGTTGCGAAGCGGATTCTGGCTGATGCGCCGGCTGATATTGAAGCCCTGATGGCCATGCCGCTGACCGATGGTGGTGAAACCGTCGATGAAGCGCGTCGTGGCCTGATCGCAACCATTGGTGAAAACATCAATGTGCGCCGTTTCGTGCGCCGCGAAGCGAGCGGCGGCAATCTTTCCAGCTACCTGCACGGAGAGCGCATTGGCGTGCTGGTTGAAGTGGAAGGTGGCGATGCCGCGCTGGCGCGCGATGTGGCCATGCACATAGCGGCATCAAAGCCGGTGTGTGTCGATGAAAGCGAAGTGCCGCAGGAAATGCTCGACAAGGAAAAGAACATTTTTTCCGCGCAGGCAGAAGCCAGTGGCAAGCCGGCCGAGATCATCGAGAAAATGGTCAGCGGTCGTATTCGCAAGTTCCTGGGTGAAATTACCCTGCTGGGCCAGCCTTTCGTCAAGGATCCGGATCAGACCGTTGGCAAGTTGCTCAAGGCTGCCGGTGCCACGGTGAAGGGCTTTGACCGCCTCGAACTGGGTGAAGGTGTCGAGAAGAAGACCGAAAACTTTGCCGAAGAGGTTATGGCGCAGGTTCAGGGTAGCTGAGTCGACGCCTTGCCGGGGAGGACGCGAAGTCCACTTGCCGGTATGATTCACGGGGTCGCATTGCGGCCCCGTTTCGTACCTGCGTCCGATTTAGCGAAATCATCGCTGGTGCCGCAGCACCAGTAATGATAAATTTACTTAAAATAGTTCTATAACTTATTGTAAATAAACCTATGAATCAAAAGAAACTGGCCTATCGCCGCATCCTCCTGAAGATCAGCGGCGAAGCACTGATGGGAGACGGTGACTACGGGATCGATCCGGAAACCATTCTCCGGGTGGCAGGTGAGATACAGGACCTGGCTGAACAGGGCGTGGAAATTGGTCTGGTCATCGGCGGGGGTAACATTTTCCGCGGCGCAGGGCTGGCCCAGGGTGGCATTGACCGGGTCACCGGCGATCACATGGGTATGCTGGCCACGGTGATCAATGCGCTGGCGATGCAGGATGCGCTGGAAAAACTCGGCAGTCAGTGCCGGGTGATGTCCGCACTGAAAATCAACCAGGTCAGTGAGGACTATATCCGGCGCCGTGCCGTTCGCCACCTGGAAAAGGGACGTATCGTGCTGTTTGCTGCCGGCACCGGTAACCCGTTCTTTACTACGGACTCTGCCGCCAGTCTGCGCGCCATCGAGATCGGCGCCGAGATTATGCTCAAGGCGACCAAGGTCGACGGCGTCTATGATTCCGACCCGATGAAGAACCCGGATGCAGTACGTTACGAAAAGCTCAGTTATGACGAGGCCATTGTCAAAAAGCTGGGTGTGATGGATACCACGGCGCTGGTTCTGTGCCGTGACCAGAATGTTCCCGTACGTGTGTTCGATCTGTTTCAGCCGGGCAACCTGCTGCGTGTGGTTCAGGGTGAAGCCGTCGGAACACTGGTGGAGTAGAAAATGATTGAAGAAATAATAGAAGATGCCAAATCCCGAATGGGCAAGAGTATCGAGGCGTTCAAACAGGCCTTGAGCAAAATCCGCACCGGCAGGGCGCACCCCAGCCTGCTCGACCATGTGAAGGTCGATTATTATGGTTCGGAAGTTCCGCTCAGCCAGGTGGCAAACATCAACGTGGAAGATTCCCGCACGCTGGTGGTCAACCCCTGGGAGAAGCAAATGGTGCAGGCGGTTGAAAAAGCCATTATGAAATCTGACCTGGGGCTGAATCCGAACACGGCCGGGACGGTAATACGCATTCCCATGCCGCCACTGACCGAAGAACGTCGTCGCGATATGGTGAAAATCGTTCGCAGTGAAGCGGAAGGCGCGCGCGTCGCCATCCGTAATATCCGCCGCGACGCCAACAGTGATTTCAGGGAGCTGCTTAAGGAAAAGGAGATTTCCGAGGACGATGAGCGCCGCGCCAGTGATCGCATACAGAAGCTGACCGACCAGTATGTTGAAGAAGTCGAGAAGCTGGTTGAGGTCAAGGAAGCGGAGTTGATGGAAATCTGACCCGGCATCACCCGGAAACAGGCTGATAAAGATCAAGCACATGTCACAGGAGCCCGTCCAGGCCGGAACACAAGTCGCAGAACAGCGCCTGCCGCGCCATGTTGCCATCATCATGGATGGCAACGGGCGCTGGGCGCGACAGCGTATGTTGCCGCGCTATATGGGACACCGGGAAGGCGTCAAGGCAGTACGGCGTATTGTCGAATCCTGTCGCACCCGTGGTGTTGAGGTGCTTACCCTGTTTGCTTTCTCCAGTGAAAACTGGCGGCGACCGAAAACCGAGGTGGGGTTGTTGATGGAGTTGTTTCTTCGCACCCTGCGCAAGGAAGTTGCGCGACTGGATAAGAACAATGTGCAGTTGAGATTTATTGGTGACCGCAGTGCATTCAACGACAAGCTCCAGTCAATGATGGACAGTGCCGAAGCGCAGACTGCCGGGAATACCGGTATGACACTGGCTATCGCAGCAAACTACGGGGGGCGCTGGGACATGGCCGCTGCCGCCAGGCGACTGGCGGAAAGAGTGGCCAACGGGGAGCTTCAGCCCGGGGAGATTGACAGCGACTTGCTGGGCAGGGAATTGTCGATTACCGACCTGCCCGAGCCGGACCTGTTTATCCGTACCGGCGGTGAACAGCGGATCAGTAATTTCATGTTGTGGCAACTGGCCTATACCGAACTTTATTTTACGGATTTGTTATGGCCGGATTTTGATGTTGCTGCGTTTGATGAAGCACTGCAATCCTTTGCCGGCCGACAACGGCGCTTTGGTAAAACCGGCGACCAGGTGGAGCAGGCCGGCAGTGCTTAAACAGCGTATCCTCAGCGCACTGATTCTTGTGCCGCTGGTGGTGCTGGCGGTACTGCGTCTCGATTTAAGTGGTTTTGCCATGCTGGCGGCAGTGGCTGTATTACTGGGTGCCTGGGAATGGGGGCCGCTGGTTCCATTGCGAAGTCTGGCGGCTCGCATCACGTTTGTGCTCGTAGCGCTTGCGACAGTGATCGTGGTCTGGCAATTCGCGCAAAGTGAGTTGCTGGTCAACAGTATATTATGGGGCGCGATGGGTGGCTGGATCCTTGTCCTGTTCTGGATAACCTCGCCTGATCTTGGTCGTGTCGAGACACCGGCGCATTCTGTTTTCAAGTTTGCGCTCGGCATTGCTGTGCTGGTCAGTACCTGGCTGGCACTGGTGGTTTTGCACAGCCGTCCGGACGAGGGGCCTCGCTGGGTATTGTATCTGCTGTTCCTTATCTGGTTTGCGGACAGTGGCGCTTACTTTGCCGGGCGCCAGTGGGGCAAGACGAAGCTCGCGCCACAGGTCAGCCCGGGTAAAACCTGGGAAGGTGTGATGGGTGCGCTGACGGTGTGTACCCTGTTCGCATTCGGGTTTGGGCAGTACCTGGGTTTACAGGGTGCCATGCTGGCAAGCTTTACACTGGTCAGCCTGGTCACGGTATTGTTTTCCATCGCTGGCGATCTGCTGGAAAGCCTGCTGAAGCGCCATCACGGCGTGAAGGATTCCGGTGCGCTGATTCCGGGACACGGTGGTGTGCTGGATCGTATCGACAGCCTGCTGGCCGCCGCACCGGTGTTTGTGTTTGGGCTGAGGTGGATCGAATTATGAATCCCCAGGGCATAACCATACTCGGCGCAACAGGTTCTATCGGTGTCAGTACGCTCGACGTGATCAGTCGCCATGCCGATCGTTACCGGGTTGTGGCGCTGACGGCCAACCGTGATGTCGAAGGTCTTTGCACTCAGTGTATCGAACATCAGCCGCGCTATGCTGTGATGGCCGATCGTGATTCGGCGGAACAGTTGCAGCAACGCCTGCGTACTGTGGCGCCCGGTATTGAAGTGCTCGCCGGTGCGGAGGGTTTGCAGCGTGTCGCCAGCCTCGATGAAGTGGATTGTGTCATGGCCGCTATCGTGGGTGCCGCCGGGCTGATGCCGGCACTGGAAGCGGCGCGTTCGGGCAAGCGCGTGCTGCTTGCCAACAAGGAAGCCCTGGTGATGGCCGGCGCACTGTTTATGCAGCAGGTTCGCGACGGCGGTGCCGTGTTGTTGCCGGTGGATAGCGAACACAACGCCATTTTCCAGTGCATGCCGGCATCTTTCGTACCAGGGACGGGGCAGCCGGATGCTGTCAGCAGCATTCTTCTTACCGCATCCGGCGGGCCATTCCGGACCACGCCGATCGAACAACTTGGGGGTATTACCCCGGAGCAGGCCTGCGCCCATCCCAACTGGGACATGGGGCAAAAAATTTCAGTGGACTCTGCCACCATGATGAACAAGGGGCTGGAAGTTATCGAGGCCTGCTGGTTATTTTCAACCGACGCGAAGGATGTTCAGGTCGTGATTCATCCGCAAAGTGTCATTCATTCCATGGTGCAGTATCACGACGGTTCGGTACTGGCGCAGCTGGGTAACCCCGATATGCGCACACCAATCGCACACTGTCTTGCCTGGCCCGAGCGCATCGATGCTGGCGTGGAGCCGCTGGACATCGTTGCTATCCCCCGGCTGGATATCGAAGCACCGGATCTGACGCGGTATCCCTGCCTGCGACTGGCACAGGAAGCCTGGCAGGCCGGTGGTACTGCCTCCGCTGTGCTGAATGCAGCCAATGAAATAGCGGTCGAGGCTTTCCTCAACCGGCAACTGGCCTTTACCGGCATACCCGGCATTATAGAATCCACGCTGTCGCATATCGGCGTGCAGGAGGCCACAACACTGGAGGTTATTCTTGGTGCCGATCAGCAGGCGCGCGAGTATGCGAGGTCACTGGTTAACGGGGCATCGCACCCGGGAGAACTGGCATGACAAGTTTTCCGGGGATGTTGCTGGCCTTTATTGCTGCGATCAGCGTACTGGTGGCGGTGCATGAGTTCGGGCACTTCTGGGTCGCCAGGAAACTTGGCGTCAAGGTGTTGCGGTTTTCCATCGGCTTTGGCAAACCATTATGGCGGCGTAATTTCGGGGCGGACAATACCGAGTTTGTGGTGGCGGCATTGCCACTCGGCGGTTATGTCAAGATGCTCGATGAGCGCGAAGCCCCGGTTGCAGACGAAGAGCGCGCCCGCGCCTTCAATAACAAGCCGTTGTGGATTCGAACTGCGGTCATACTGGCCGGCCCACTGTTCAATTTCCTGTTCGCCATCGTCGCATTCTGGTTGATGTTTGTCAGTGGTGTGCCGGGCATGAAGCCGGTACTTGGTCCTGTCGAACCGGCTTCCATTGCTGCGCAGGGAGGGTTTCGGGAGGGTGACCAAATCATTTCCATTGATGGTGCAAAGACAGCCACCTGGGACGATGCCACAATGTCCCTGCTGGATGCCGCGTTGTCGCGTAGCCGTACGCTGGTCGAGGTTCGTGACAGCAATGAACGCTTGCAGGAGCGCTATATCGATTTCAGCCAGGCCCCTGATGCGCTGGCGAAAGGTGGTTTGCTGAAGAATCTGGGATTGTCTGTGTGGCGGCCGAAAGTTCCCGCGCTAATCGAAAGGGTGCTGCCGGACAAACCGGCTGAACGCGCCGGCATGAAACCGGGTGACAAGGTGATTGCGGTAGATGGTGAACCCGTCGAATTCTGGCACGAGTGGGTGAAGTATGTTCGTGCACATCCCGGAGAAGAAATTACCGTTCGCGTACTGCGCGAGGGTGAGCCTGTTGACCTCCAGCTGATACCGGAGCCTGTTGAGGAATCGGGTGAGATTGTCGGCAAGATCGGTGCTGCGGTACAACAGCCAAACAACCTGCGGGATGATCTGCGCGTGACAGTACGTTACAGTGCCGCCGACGCAGTTGCGCGTGCCATCAGCAAGACCTGGGAAACCTCGGCCCTGACGGTGCGTACACTGTGGGGCATGCTCGCCGGGCGAGCCTCGGTTGAGAATATCAGCGGCCCGCTGAGTATCGCGCAGTACGCGGGCTATTCCGCCAGTGCAGGGCTGGCAAGTTTCCTCAAGTTTCTGGCCATTGTCAGTGTCAGTCTCGGGGTGCTTAACCTGTTGCCTGTCCCGATACTCGATGGCGGACACCTGCTGTACAACATTATCGAATGGATACAGGGCCGGCCCCTGTCCGAGTACGCGCAACAGATCGGGCAACAGCTCGGTATTGTGTTGTTGCTGTTGCTGATGAGTATTGCTTTTTACAACGACTTGTCCCGCTTGTTCGGGACCTGACTGTTTGCGGAATTTTTTATGCGATTTAGTTTGAAACCACTGGTTATGGGCCTGATGCTGGCGTCATCGGCCCACGCCTTCGAGCCGTTTAATATCAAGGATATCCGCGTCGAGGGACTTCAGCGCATTGCGCCGGGTACGGTATTTAACTACTTACCGGTAAAAGTAGGCGACCGCTTCAATGACTTTGAATCGGAACGCGCAATCCGCGCCCTGTTCAAGTCAGGCTATTTCCGCGACATTCGACTGGAACGCGATGGTGACGTGCTGGTCGTCAAGGTCGAGGAGCGTCCCGCCGTCGCCAGTATCAAGATTCAGGGTAATGACGATATCGAAACTGAACCATTGCTGGACTCGCTGGAAGACATCGGGCTTGCTGAAGGCCGGGTGTTTAACCGTTCGCTGCTGGAGCAGGTTGAACAGGAGCTGGAGCGGCAGTATTTCAGCCGCGGCAAGTACGGCGTAAAAATCAAGACTACCGTAACGCCCCTGGAGCGCAACCGGGTGGGTATTCTTATCGACGTGTCCGAGGGTGTCGTTGCTCGCATCAAGCAGATCAATATCGTCGGGAATAACGTTTTTGACGATGAAACCCTGCTTGATCAGTTTGAACAGCGAACCCCTGGCTGGTTGACTTTTTACACCAGGGACGACCAGTATTCCCGGCAGAAACTGGCAGCCGACCTGGAGACGCTGCGTTCGTATTACCAGGACCGGGGTTACATCAAGTTCAATGTGGATTCCACCCAGGTTTCCATTACTCCGGACAAGAAAGACATCTATATCACCATCAATATCACCGAAGGTGAGCAGTATCATGTGAGTGATATCAAACTTTCAGGTGACCTGGTTGTGCCGGCCGAAGAACTGTTCCCCGAATTCAGGATAAATGCAGGCGACACCTTCTCGCGGAAAAAAGTAAGCAGTACCGTAACGCGTCTTTCGGACCACCTGGGCAACAAGGGTTATGCCTTTGCCAATGTTAATACGATTCCTGATATCGATGAAGAAACGCGAACCGTCTCCCTGACATTCTTTGTCGATCCGGGCAAACGCGTCTACGTTCGCCGGATTAACTTTGCCGGCAACACCAAGACCCGCGATCAGGTCATGCGCCAGGAAATGCGCCAGATGGAAGGCGGCTGGTTTTCTGCAAAGAAAGTTGAACGCTCGCGCACGCGTCTGCAACGGCTGGGATTTTTCTCTGCGGTTAACGTGGAGACACCGGCTGTACCCGGTACGACAGACCAGGTCGATGTGAATTATTCCATCGCAGAACAGCCATCGGGCAGTATCTCGGTGGGTGTCGGTTTTTCCCAGACCTCCGGCTTGTTACTGAACGGCAGTATCTCCCAGAATAACTTTCTTGGTACCGGCAGGCGGGTGTCCGCGTCGATCAATAACAGTTCGGTTAACCGGATTTTCAGTTTTTCCTATAACAATCCCTATTATACGGTGGATGGTGTCAGCCGCGGGTTTGGTGCGTTTTACCGCGAAACGAACGCCAGCCAGGCCAATATTGCCCGCTATTCAACAGACACCTTTGGCGCCAATGTTAGCTATGGCTTCCCGGTTAACGAATACGATACCTTCAATTTCGACCTGAAGGCGGACAGCCTCACGCTCAGGGAGTCGAGTTTTTCATCCACCCAGATAACCGATTTTATTGCCCGGCACGGTGATGAGTTCAAAAGCCTGACGCTGGTAGGCAGTTTCTCGCACGATACACGAAACCGTCGTATCTTCCCGACCAGTGGTGGTGTACAGCGCGTGAGTGTTGAAACCAAAGTGCCTGGCTCGGAGCTGGAATACTACAAGCTCAACCTGCGTGCGCAACACTATGTGCCGCTGACACGCCTGTTTGTACTGTCTTCGAAGTTGCAGATTGGCTGGGGTGACGGGTTTGGCGATTTTGACAACCTGCCGTTCTTCCAGAACTTCTTCGCCGGCGGCACGCGTTCCGTGCGCGGTTACCGGGATAATTCCCTGGGGCCGAGAGATTCAAGAAACGATCCGCTTGGCGGCAGTTTCCGGACGGTTGGCAATATGGAGATTGTGTTTCCGCCACCGTTCATGTCCGCCAGCAACAGTGTTCGGCTGAGCCTGTTTTATGATGTGGGTAATGTATACGCTTCCACGCAGGACTTCAGTGCGCAGGACCTGCGTATGTCAGCCGGTCTTGCGGCTATCTGGTTATCACCGGTTGGCCCGTTGTCGATCAGTGTCGCACAGGCGTTTAACGACCAGGCTAATGACGATACACAGTTCTTCCAGTTTAATCTGGGTGCAGGGTTCTGATGCAGAAATAGCGTATTCAACATGAGTTCATTTTGAGGAGAAAGCTGTGAACAAGATAAAGGCTGTATTAGGCGGGATATTGTTGCTGGGCGCGTTTGCCGCACCGGTTTACGCCGAGACGACGGTGGGAGTGGTGAATTTCCTGCGCATGATGGAGGAAGCACCGCAGGCAAAGGCGGCGCAGAGCAAGATTGAGTCGGAATTTGCACCCCGCGAACAGGAGCTACTGGCGCTGCAGAAGGAAATCCGCAAGCTTGAGGACAAGCTGGCAAAGGATGGTGCCGTGATGAGCGAGGCACAGAGCAACAAGCTGGAAAGGGAAATCCTGTCAAAGAGTCGGGAGCTGAAGCGCTCCCGTGAGGAATTCCGCGATGATCTCAATATCCGCAAGAACGAAGTGACCTCACAGCTGCAGCGGCAGATGCTGGAAGCCACGCGTGCGCTGGCCGTGGAAAAGGGCTTCGATATCATTCTCGGGCAGGGCGTGGTCTATGCGAACAAAAGCTCGGATATCACGGATATGGTGCTGGAAAAACTGACCAGCGATTTCAAATCGGGCAGCAGCAAGTAAGCGCTAGCAGGTATCTCCATGCCGCTCACCCTGTCGGCACTGGCGCAACAGTTGGGTGTTACCTGGCGGGGTGACGGTGATACACTGATCTCTTCGGTATCGACATTACAGCACGGCGCCAGCGGTGCACTGGGATTTCTTGCCAATCCTGCCTACCGGAAGTACCTGGCGGGTACACAGCTGTCAGCCGTTTTGCTGGCGGAGCAGGATGCCGATGACTGCCCGGTGGCAGTACTGGTCTCGGCCAATCCCTACGCGGACTATGCGCGCGCAGTGCGTTTGCTCTATCCCGGACAATCACGGACCCCTGGCATACACACAAGTGCCGTGATTGATGCCGCTGCTGAAGTTGACGCCGAGGCCTGTATCGAAGCAAACGTCGTGGTTGCATCAGGTGCACGCATTGGCAAAGGTGTCTACCTCGGCCCGGGTTGTGTGATCGATGCCGATGTCAGTATCGGTGAAGGCAGCTGCCTGGTCGCCAATGTCACGGTGCTGGGCCGGGCGCAGATAGGCCGGCGCGTCACCATTCATCCTGGTGCAGTCATTGGCAGCGAAGGTTTTGGTATCGCCGCTGTCGAGGATGGCTGGGAAAAAGTCCCGCAACTGGGCAGTGTGCGAATTGGTGACGATGTGGATATCGGCGCCAGTACCACCATCGACCGGGGCGCACTCGAGGATACGGTGATCGAGGAAGGTGTGCGCATCGATAATCAGGTGCAAGTGGCGCACAATGTGTTTATCGGCGCGCATACCGCCATTGCCGGCTGTGTCGGTATTTCCGGCAGTGCGCGCATTGGCCGGCACTGCAAGCTGGCCGGTGGCGTGGGTGTCGTCGGGCACCTGGAAATTGCCGACCATGTGACGGTGACCGGCATGTCGATGATTACGCGCTCTATCACCCGGCCGGGCAGTGTCTGGTCGGCCGGCACGCCACTGATGGAAAATACTGTCTGGCGTCGCAATGCGGCGCGCATGAAGCAGCTGGACGACCTGGCAAAGCGTATCGCCAGGATTGAAAAAATACTGAAAAAATAGATTGTTATAATATAAATCACGAATCAGGTTTAATAATTGATGATGGATATCAACGAAATCAAGAACACCCTTCCGCACCGCTACCCGTTTCTGCTGGTGGACCGGGTGCTGGAGTTCGAGTCCGGAAAATCGCTGGTGGCCATCAAGAATGTGTCCGTCAACGAACCGTTCTTTCAGGGGCACTTCCCCGAAAAACCGGTCATGCCCGGTGTGCTGATTCTGGAGGCGCTGGCGCAGGCGACCGGTCTGCTGGCATTTCGCAGCGAAGGGCGGGATGCCGCACGTGACTCGCTTTACTATTTTGTGGGTATCGACAAGGCGCGTTTCAAACAACCGGTGGAGCCGGGTGACCAGTTACGCCTGTCGGTGGATGTCCTCAAGGTCAGGCGGGGTATCTGGGTGTTTGATACCAGGGCCACCGTGGATGGCAAGGTGGCGGCAACCGCTGTCATTATGTGCACCGAACGCAAAATCGACGAATAGTCCGACTCCACTTGCAGGGTACTACCATTCAACAGCAGCTGCCGGTATGGTTTGCCCATGCCGGTTAACGATAAAGTCTCCCTGGTTCATCCCACTGCGGTCATCGATCCACAGGCACGTGTCGCCGCCGACGTCATTGTTGGCCCATACAGCATCATTGGCGCGGGCGTTGAGATCGATAGCGGCTGCTGGATCGCGCCCCACGTGGTGATAGTCGGTGACACCTCCATCGGTCGCGACAACCGTATTTTCTCTTTTGCCTCGCTCGGCGACGTGCCACAGGACAAGAAGTACAACGGCGAGCGTACACGTCTGGAAATCGGCAACGGCAATACCATCCGCGAATATGTCACCATCAACCGCGGCACCGAGCAGGACGCCGGCGTAACCCGTGTAGGTGACGATAACTGGATCATGGCCTATGTGCATATTGCCCATGACTGCCAGATCGGCGACCATGTGGTACTGGCCAACAACACAACACTGGCCGGGCATGTACAGGTCGGCGATTACGTCACGCTGGGCGGTGCGACGCTGGTGCACCAGTTCTGTCATATCGGCGAGTATGCGTTTTCCGCCTATGGCGCGCGTATCAACAAGGATGTGCCGCCATTCATTACTGTCAGCGAAGGCAAGGCGCGGCCGCGTGGTCTGAACAGCGAAGGCCTCAAGCGCAATGGTTTTGACGAGGCGCGCATCCGAACGCTCAAGGAAGCCTACCGCGTGTTGTACCGGGATGACCTGCCATTACAACAGGCCATCGAACAGCTGGCGTTACTGGACGATGCGCACGGTGATATTGCACGGTTGCAGGCCTTTGTTTCCGGTCGCCAGCGCAGTATCGTGCGTTAATCCCGGTAACGATGGCGCGGCGACTGCGTATCGCTCTGGTGGCGGGGGAGATGTCGGGAGACCAGCTCGGCGCCACATTGATCCGCGCGATACAGGCGCGTAATCCGGACGTCGTGTTTGAAGGCGTGGCCGGCCCGCGTATGCGCGAGGCCGGTTGTACCGCCCTGGCGGATATCGGGGAATTATCGGTGATGGGACTTGCCGAGGTGCTGGGTCGTTTGCCCTCGCTGCTGGCACTGCGCCGCCGGTTGTTTCGATACTTCAGGGACAGCCCGCCTGACGTGTTTGTCGGAATCGATGCACCGGATTTCAATTTCACCCTGGAAGCAAGACTCAGGCGTGTCGGTGTGCGGGTCGTGCACTGGGTCAGTCCGTCAGTCTGGGCCTGGCGGCAGTACCGCGTTAAAAAGATTCACCGCAGCGTGGACCGGATAGTCACGCTGTTCCCGTTCGAGGAACACTTCTATCGACAGCACAATATTGCATCAGTATGCAGCGGGCATCCGCTTGCCGATGAAATACCCGAACAGGGTGAGCCGGCGCTGGCACAGGCCTCACTCGGGCTTGAAGGCGGGCGGCGTTACGTGGCCCTGTTGCCAGGCAGTCGGCGCAGTGAAATCGACAGGCTGCTTCCCGTGTTTCTGGAAACGGCACAGCGTTGCCAGCAGGTGGCCGGGGAGCTGGTTTTCCTGATACCGGCAGCCAGTGACGCCCTGTACCGTCACTGTCAGGGCATACTGGCAAGGTCTGCTGTTGCCAGCGACCTGTCGGTCGAGCTTTTCCAGGGACAGGCGCGCCACGTCATGCAGGCTGCAGATGCCGTACTATTGGCATCCGGTACCGCGGCGCTGGAGTGTATGCTGGTCGGTCGACCCATGCTGGTGGCCTATCGCCTGCATCCACTGACAGCTTTGTGGGTGAGGCACTTGTTGAAAACGCCGTATGTCTCCCTGCCAAACCAGTTGCTGGGACGCATGCAGGTGCCGGAATATCTGCAACAGGACGCGACACCGCCACGCCTGGCGGAAGGGCTGCTGGCATTATTGCAGGATCCTCAGCGGGCCGCGGCCCAGGTCGCACCCTTTGCCGCGGTACACCGTGATCTGAAACGTGATGCGGCCTCGTGCGCTGCAAACAGTATTCTGGAGATGGCCGGTGGTTGAACAAGGCGAGCTTTACTTGATAGAACCCGGTATTCGCCACGCCGGTGTGGACGAAGTCGGGCGTGGTCCACTGGCCGGCCCGGTGGTGGCTGCCGCTGTCATTCTCGACCCGCAGTGTCCTGTCGATGGCTTGCGCGATTCCAAAAAGCTCAGCGAGAAGCGACGTGAAACACTGTTCGATGAAATCTGCGACTGCGCACTGGCCTGGTCACTGGGGCGTGCCGAGGTCGAGGAGATCGACCGCATCAATATACTGCAGGCCAGCCTGCTGGCCATGCGCCGGGCCGTCGAGGGCCTTTCGATCGAGCCGGAACGGGTACTGGTCGATGGCAATCGCTGCCCCGAGTTGCGGCATCCCTGCGAAGCTGTCATTAAAGGCGATGACCGGGTGCCGGCGATCAGTGCCGCCTCCATCATTGCCAAGGTCAGCCGTGACCGGGAAATGATTGCACTGGACGCGCAGTACCCCGGCTATGGCCTTTCCAGTCACAAGGGTTATCCCAGCAAGGCGCACCTCGAAGCACTGCGCACACTCGGTGTGACGCCGATGCACCGGCGTTCCTACGCGCCGGTGCGCCGGGTACTGGATGGTGAGGGCTGACAGGGCGGATTATGGCGCGCATGCACAGTATTCTCGGCCTGCTGGGTGCAACGGGTGAGCTATCGGAACGACACCGCCTGAAGACACCGGGTCATGAATGGATGCAGGGTGTCGGGTCGCTCGATGATTACCTGCAGCTTTGTCGTCAGCGGGTAGCCGTTTCGCGCACCGATCTCGATACGGATAACGGTGAGTCGATTGTCGATGGCAACAGCCCGTTCCTGCTGGAACCCCGAAATCATAAAGGAACACGCCGCACAATTGTCATGACACACGGCCTCACCGACTCACCATTTTTAATGCGTGATATTGGCGGCTGGTTCCAGTCGCAGGGTTTTCGTGTACTGTCAGTGCAGCT
Organism: Thiogranum sp.; assembly: GCF_058323355.1. Classification (NCBI taxonomy): domain Bacteria; kingdom Pseudomonadati; phylum Pseudomonadota; class Gammaproteobacteria; order Chromatiales; family Ectothiorhodospiraceae; genus Thiogranum; species Thiogranum sp. Next base: position 5,363 of record NZ_JBTTIO010000014.1, on the reverse strand, counting down.
GCCCGGTCACGGTACCCGGCCGGGAGATCTGCTGGGCGTGTGCTGGCAGGACTGGGTCAGTGCACAACGCCTGTTGATCGATTTAGTGGCGGAAGAGAGTGATGAACTTTACCTGCTGGGCTCCTCGCTGGGGGCCGTACTGAGCCTCTACCAGGCCCTGCATACACCGCGCTTCAGTGGCCTGTTCCTGTTTTCACCCGCCATCCACATTACACCGCTGGTGCGTGTCGTCTGTCCACTTGCCGCCGCGGGCCGCTGGTGGCAGCGCGCTGCCTGGTTTGATGTGCAGCCGGATAGCGATTGCTTCAAATATGAGTCGCTGGCCAACCGCGCTATTTGCGAAGTCTACCGGCTTACCGAAGCCCGGCAACGTCTTGCCTCGATCGCGGCGCTTGAAATCCCGCTGTTTGTCGTCGCCAGTGAGAATGATGCAACGATCAACAGCCCGGCGATACTCGACTGGTTTGCGCGACAGCAGGGCGCAGCAAAGCGTATGCTCTACTACAGCACTGGCCACCCCGAGGTGCCGGCGGGTGTTCATGTGAAGAATGCCTGTTTACCCGAACAGCGTATACGCAGCTATTCCCACACCTCGCTGTTACAGTCACCCGAAAACCCGCATTATGGTGAGCAGGGCGCGCTGCGTTTCTGTACGCACTATTACCGGCTGGATCCTGACAAGTACCGCCGGTGCAAGGCGGGTGAAGAAGATTGTCTCGGCGAGATGTTCGATGAAACAGACGAATGCCAGGTGATTCGCCGGCTGACCTGGAACCCCGGTTTTAACGATATGCTGGCCGAGATAGCGGATTTTCTTGAAACACGGGTATACTGATCCCTGAATACAAAGGAGGGCGCACTCCATGTCGTGTTGCACCATTCCCTGTTCTGACACCAACCGTTTCTTTTCCCGTCTGGCCGCACTGCACCGCTGGCGCTTTCGCCTGTTCGGCTTCGAGACAACTCAAAAACACTTGATCGAGGGGATACGCAATGCCGGCATGGAGAACGCCACCCTGCTTGAAATTGGCTGTGGCGTCGGGCAATTGCACCAGTATCTGTTGCAGCAGGGCGCTTCAGCGGCGGTTGGCGTGGATATTTCCCCGCGTATGCTGGAGGAGGCACGGCGCCTGGCGCAACGCTCCGGTCTCAGCGATCGCACCCGCTATTACCCGGGTGACTTTGTCGAACTGGCCGATGCCCTGGAGAAAGCGGACATCGCCATTCTCGACAAGGTGGTGTGTTGCTATCCTGAACCGGAACGGTTGCTCGATGCTACCCTCGACCGGACCCGGCGGGTCATCGCGTTGACCTATCCGCGCGATCGCCGGCTCACGCGCGCCGGCGTGGCTGTACTGGCCGGTCTCATGAAGCTGCTGGGCTCGGCGTTCCGGCCTTATGTGTACGACCCGGCCGATATACGCCACTGGATAACCCGTCGTGGCTTTGTTTTGCAGGGCGAGCCGGCCATGACCACAGCCTGGCAAACAGAAATCTACTGCCGCCCGGCTGTGTGAGAACAGACCCGGGTACGGGTTGTGAACCCCCGACTGGGCTGTCTCCCGGGTCTGGCTATTGTCAAGTCTTGAAACGCCGCCCGCAAAGCCCGACACTGCGCTCATGAACCCCGGCTTCGTCCACCTCCATCTGCATACCGAATACTCGCTGGTCGATGGCGCGGTGCGTATCAAACCGCTGGTGAAGGCCGTAGCGGAAGCCGGCATGCCGGCAGTGGCTGTCACGGACCAGAGCAACCTGTTTGCGATGGTCAAGTTTTACCGTGCTGCGCTGGCGGCCGGGGTAAAACCCATTATTGGCGTCGATATCCGGGTGCGCAACCCGGAACAGCCCGCGCAACCGTTCCGGCTGGTGCTGTTGTGCAAGAACAGCACCGGTTACCGGCACATGACCGAACTGGTATCGCGCAGTTACCTGGAAGGCCAGCACCAGTCAGTGCCGATGATCGACATGCACTGGCTGCCCGGTTCCACCGAGGGCCTGATTGCCCTGTCGGGCGGGCGCGAAGGGGATATCGGCAGTGCCATCCTGGACGGAAACCCGGATCTTGCCGAACAGCGCCTGCAACGCTGGCAGGAACTGTTTCCCGATCATTTCTACCTGGAATTGCAGCGTACCGGCCGCGAGGGTGAGGAAGACTGGCTGCACGCGGCCGTGGTGCTTGCGGCGCGCCACAATGTGCCGGTGGTCGCCACCAATGACGTGCATTTCCTCAGGCCGGAAGAATTCGACGCCCACGAAGTGCGTGTGTGCATTAATGACGGCCGCACACTGGATGACCAGCGCCGTGTCAAACGCCATTCCGAGCAGCAGTACCTGCGCAGCCCGGAGGAAATGCAGGCGCTGTTCTCCGACCTCCCCGAAGCACTACAGAACAGCGTGGAAATCGCCCGCCGCTGTACCCTGGAGTTGACGCTGGGCAAGAATTACCTCCCGGACTTCCCGGTGCCGGACGGCATGACCATGGACGAGTTTTTCCGTGCCGAGGCGCGTGCAGGCCTGGAACAACGCCTGGCATTTTTGTTCGACACTGAAGCGGAAGACTTCGCGGAAAAGCGTAAGCCCTACGACGAGCGTCTGGAGATTGAGCTTGGCGTGATTATTTCGATGGGGTTCCCGGGTTACTTTCTCATCGTGGCTGATTTTATCCGCTGGGCCAAGCAGAACGGTGTACCGGTGGGGCCGGGGCGTGGTTCCGGTGCCGGGTCGCTGGTGGCCTATGCGCTGACTATTACCGACCTCGACCCGCTCAGGTACGAACTGCTGTTCGAGCGTTTTCTGAACCCGGAACGTGTTTCCATGCCCGACTTCGACGTGGACTTCTGCATGGAAGGCCGCGACCGGGTGATCGATTATGTGGCGCAGCATTATGGTCGCGACAAGGTGTCGCAGATCATCACCTACGGCTCCATGGCGGCCAAGGCGGTCGTGCGTGATGTCGGACGCGTGCTGGGGCACCCGTACGGTTTCGTTGACCGTATTGCCAAGCTGATCCCGTTCGAGATCGGTATAACGCTGGAGAAAGCGCTGCAACAGGAGCAGGCGCTGGCAGACCTGTACCAGAACGATGAAGAGGTTCGCGACCTGATCGATATGGCGCGCTCGCTGGAAGGCCTGAAGCGTAACGCCGGCAAACACGCCGGTGGCGTGGTAATTTCGCCGACCAGGCTCACCGACTTTACGCCGGTCTATTGCGAACAGGGCGGTGTCAATGTCGTCAGCCAGTTCGACAAGGATGACGTGGAAGCCGTTGGCCTGGTGAAATTCGATTTCCTCGGCCTGCGTACCCTCACTATCATCGACTGGGCGTTGCAGACGGCGAACAAGCAGCGCGCCGAGCAGGGCGAAACACCGCTGGACATTGCCACCATTCCGCTCGACGACGAAAAAGCCTTCAGGCTGCTCAAGGCCTACCAGACCACCGCCGTGTTCCAGCTGGAATCGCGCGGCATGAAGGATCTCATCAAACGCCTGCAGCCGGATACCTTCGAGGATATTGTTGCACTGGTGGCGTTGTTCCGTCCCGGCCCGCTGCAGTCGGGCATGGTGGATGACTTCATTGCGCGAAAACACGGCGCCAGAATCGAATACCCGCACCCGGACCTTGAGCCAATCCTGGAACCGACCTACGGTATTATTCTCTACCAGGAACAGGTCATGCAGATTGCCCAGACACTGGCCGGCTACAGCCTCGGCGGCGCCGACCTGTTACGGCGCGCCATGGGCAAGAAGAAGCCGGAAGAAATGGCCAAGCAGCGCGATATCTTCACCAAAGGTGCGCTGGAACGTGGTGTGGAGGAGAAGACTGCGACCTATATCTTCGACCTGATGGAGAAGTTTGCCGGTTACGGTTTCAATAAATCGCACTCCGCTGCCTATGCGCTGGTGTCCTACCAGACCGCGTGGCTCAAGGCCCATTACCCGGCGCCGTTCATGGCCGCCGTGTTGTCCGCGGATATGGACAATACCGACAAGGTCGTCACGCTCATCGACGAATGCCGGCACATGCAGCTGCAAGTGGTTGCACCGGACATTAACCGTTCCGGCTACGCGTTTACCGTGGAAGCGGTGAGTGAAGAGGCGCCGAACGGCACAGTGATTTACGGTCTTGGCGCCATCAAGGGGGTGGGCGAGGGTGCAATCGAAGTGATTGTCAATGAACGCACGGCGAACGGCCCCTATGTGTCGTTGCACGATCTCTGTCGGCGCGTGGACTCACGCAAGGTCACGCGCCGTGTGTACGAGGCGCTGATTCGATGCGGTGCGCTGGACCAGCTGGGCGAGAACCGCGCCACGCTGATGGCCTGTTTGCCGGATGCCATTAAACTGGCCGAACAGCACTCGCGTGATTCCGCTGCCGGCCAGACCGACATGTTTGGCAATGTGGTCGCACCCAGTGAAGTGCCGCCCGTTGAAGTTCCCGTGCAACCGGAATGGGACGATGAACAGCGTCTCGCCGGTGAGAAGGAAACCCTCGGCCTGTACCTGACCGGTCATCCCATCGACCGTTACCGCGACGAACTGGCCAGCATGATCACAGGCCCGCTCAGCGATCTTGTCGACGACAGCGCAGAAGCCGGTTCACGGCAACGCGGCAAGGAGCGCAGCGTGGTGATTGCCGGTCTGGTGGTCGAGTTCCGTACCCGTCCGACACAGAGTGGCGGCCGCATGGCCTTTCTCACCCTCGACGATGGCACCGGCCGTATGGAAATGCGCCTGTTCACCCGCGTGTTCGAACAGCACCAGGCCATTCTCGCCAATGACAAGGTGCTGGTCGTGCAGGGCACGCTGGCTCACGATGATTACACCGACAGCATGCGCCTCAACGCGGAAAAGATTTTTGAAATGGACCAGGCGCGTGAAGTGTTTGCCCGTCGACTGGTGCTGGAGGTTGGTGCGCGCAAGGCGGGTAACGGTTTTATGAAATCCCTCGCCGGGGTGTTGTCGCCATTCAGGGAAGGTAATTGCCCGGTGGGTATCCAGTACCAGGGTGATGGCGCGCAGGCGCACCTGACGCTGGGCGATGACTGGCGGGTGCATCCGACGGATGAGTTGCTGAACCGGTTGCGTGAGTTGGCGGGTGATGAGCGGGTCAGGGTAGTGTACAAATAATACCTGTACCTGTTATCCAGGCCTCGTCATTCGGGGGTATGCCGGAATCCATGTTTTCGAAGTGAGGTGGTTGATTTCGTCACGGGCGGTGTTTCCTTATCGTCGGCAACGGTTTGCCCGCTGCGCGGCTTCCCTGGGCTTCTCGACGTTTTGCGCGCTCGCTAAACTCGCGGTTTCTGCGAAACCGCTCAGACAACGCTCGCTTGATCGCAAAATGTCTGCGATGCTCGGCT